>CAINOO010000223.1 GCA_903851535.1 uncultured Chlorobiaceae bacterium
ACGAAGCAAGATTATCAAAGATCACCTGAACGATCCGGCATTTTATGAGCGGATGTCAACCTTGCTTGATGAGCTTATCGCTTCCCGACACCAGCATGCCATTGAGTATGAAGCCTGGCTCAAGCGGATTGCTGAACTGGCGGGCCGGGTTGAGTCGGGGTGTGCTGAAGAGTCTCCTGCGCAATTGAATACTCCGGGGCGTCGTGCCCTTTACAACAACCTGAAGCTTGATCGGGTTGGTGGTGTTGATCTTGATCTTGCTGACGATCCGGGTGGATACGGAGGGTTTCAGGATAAAAAATTGCGACTGGCGATGAAGATAGACGAGACCATCAGGCGGGTAAGTCCCGACGGCTGGCGTGGGGTGAAACCCAAAGAGAATATGATCAAGAAGGCCCTGTTTGAGCTGTTGCAGGATGAAGAGGCTGTGGAGCGGCTTTTCCTTGTCATTGAGCGGCAAAGAGAGTATTGAAAATGGTTACCCGCTTTGCTCTCGGCGATATTGAGGTTGATGTGGTGCTGAAAGAGATCAAAAACATCCATCTCAGTGTTTATCCGCCAACAGGCCGCGTGCGTATTTCGGCACCATCCGGCATGAAGATTGATACCCTCAGGCTCTATGCCATTTCACGCCTTGGCTGGATAAAAAAACAGCGGCGCAAGTTGCAGGGGCAGGAGCGTGAAACCCCGAGGGAGTATCTGAACCGGGAGAGCCATTATCTGTGGGGAAAGCGTTACCTGCTGAAAATTGTTGAGCGGGATGCCCCGCCCTTTGTTGACTTGCAGCACAGCGCTATCATTTTGCACATCCGCCCTGGGGCAAGTGAGGAGAGAAAACAGGTTGTTCTGGATGAGTGGTACCGGCAGCAGTTGAAGGTCGCCATTGCGAACCTCATTGCCCTCTGGGAAAAAAGAGTCGGTGTAGGTGTTCAGGAGTTCGGCATCAAAAAGATGAAAACAAGGTGGGGCACCTGCAATCCCGAAGCTCGCCGTATCTGGGTAAATCTTGAGCTGGCCAAAAAGCCGAGAGTGTGCCTCGAATATATTGTTGTACACGAAATGGTGCACCTTTTGGAGCACCATCACAATGACCGGTTTGTTTTACTCATGGATAACGTTATGCCCAATTGGCGTTCAGTTCGTGATGATTTGAACCGGTTGCCGGTCAAGCATGAGGAGTGGATCTATTGAAAAGTTTTCTGTGAGGCTTATGGGGATAACCGTAAAAAAGTAACGCCACCATGCACCGGTCGGGGCAGGGTGGCGTTATCAATGAGTTGTGGAGGGCTTACTTTTTCGGAGTGACGGCAGATGTTATGGCTGCTGTGACCGCTGTTCCGATGCTTTCCAAAAACTTTGTGGCGGTGTTGACTGAACTGGTTGCTACTGTTCCAACAAGATTGAGTGAGCTGGTGGCTGCGTTTCCAGCGAGGTTGAGTGAATTGGTGGCGGCTGTTCCAGCGAGATTGATGCCTGACTGGACGGCAGAATTTGCTGTTGAAACGCCACTGGCCACGGTGTCGGTCACAGCGTCAACTACATTCTGGATTGGAGCGCCGACTGCAATAAGCAGGTTGGTAAAAACGCCGTTGTTTTCGTTTGCCATAGTCGTATGTGTTTAGGTGATAAGGGATGTTGTGCTTGCAAAAATATGTCGTGATTTTTTTTTGTATGCATGAAAGGAAATATCGTCGTATTTCACTTGATGCAGTTATCACGGTAAATATAATATAATTGTTCAAAGAAAAAGTGATTCAGCTTTTAAATAATCCTTGCATGGCTGAATTGGTGTGAAAGATTTTCAATTGTTGCATCTCTTTGTCTGGGGCAGATAGCGCTGTTCTTTTGGTTAAAGGATTTGATAACCGGAAACAATACCGTACTTTCCATTGTATCGTGTGCAACACCGGGAGCCGCAGCTTTTCCGAGAGCGGAGAGAGTGAGCTGGCGATGTTGTCTGCATTTGAACCGTAACCATTTCTGAACTGTGAATACTTCTTTACACTCTCCCATAAGTCGGCCTGAGCGGGTTTTTGTTGTTGGAGCGACTGGCTATATCGGAAAATTTGTTGTTCGCGAACTGGTTGCCCGGGGATATGAGGTCGTGAGTTTTGCTCGTGATCGTTCAGGGGTTGGCTCAAAGATGAGGGCTGGAGAGACTTGTATTCAGTTGAAGGGTTCAGAGGTGCGATTTGGCGATGTCAGTGATATGGAATCGCTGAAGAAGAGCGGTATCCGGGGCGAGCATTTTGATGTGGTGGTCTCATGCCTCACCTCCCGTAATGGAGGAGTGAAGGATTCGTGGAATATTGATTATCAGGCTACACGCAATGCGCTTGATGCCGCTCAAGCTGCCGGAGCGACGCATTTTGTGCTGCTCTCGGCGATCTGTGTTCAGAAGCCGTTGCTTGAATTTCAACGAGCAAAGCTGAAATTTGAGCATGAGCTGCAAGAGTCGGGGCTGACCTGGTCGATTGTTCGCCCGACGGCCTTTTTTAAATCCATTTCCGGTCAGGTTGAGTCGGTGAAAAAAGGGAAGCCTTTTGTCATGTTTGGCAACGGGGAACTGACCTCCTGCAAGCCGATCAGCGAAGCTGATCTGGCACGCTTTATTGCCGATTGTCTGGAAGATCCTGCCAAGAAAAACAAGATTTTGCCTGTTGGTGGCCCGGGGAAGGCGATTTCTTTCAGGCAACAGGGCGAAATGCTTTTTGAGTTGCTTGGTCGCAAGCCGAAGTTCAAAAGCATGCCGATAGAGATGTTTGATGTGATTATTCCTGTGTTGAGTATGCTGGCAAAGATCTTTCCGAAAATGCAGGACAAGGCTGAGTTTGCCCGTATCGGCAAGTATTATTGCTCTGAATCGATGCTGGTGCTTGATCCGCAGACGGGGAGATACGATGCCGATTTGACCCCCTCCTACGGCAACGATACCTTGCGTGACTTCTACAAACGAGCGCTCAGGGAAGGGCTGGCCGGGCAGGAGCTTGGCGAACATTCGATGTTCTGATAGAGCAAATTCCTTATCCCGAAAGGTGGGGGGTGAAGTTTTTTTATACAGGTGTCAGTTTAGTTTTTGGTACAAATCGTTCTGGATTGATTTTTGTTGTATTATGCAGGTACTTGTTTTGATGGTTTTGAGGTAACTTCAATAAAAGGAGTTGATGTTATGTTTGAATTTAATGTCATGATTATTCTTCTGCTTATCGCCGCTTTTTTGATTTCATCGGTTAAAATTCTCCGGGAGTATGAGCGGGGAGTGGTTTTTCGTCTTGGACGGATTATTGGGGCAAAAGGGCCAGGGCTTATTATCCTGATTCCGGGGATTGATAAAATGGTCAAGGTTGATCTTCGGACGGTAACGCTTGATGTTCCTCCGCAGGATATCATTACCCGCGATAACGTTTCGGTGAAGGTGAGTGCGGTGGTCTATTTCCGTGTGCTTGATGCCATCAAGGCGATTGTTGATGTTGCGGATTTTCATTTTGCGACTTCCCAGTTGGCGCAGACGACGCTACGCAGCGTGTGTGGACAGGGAGAACTTGATAATTTGCTGGCTGAGCGCGATGAAATCAATGACCGGATTCAGAACATTCTCGACAAGGACACCGAGCCCTGGGGCGTAAAGGTAAGCAAGGTGGAGGTGAAGGAAATTGACCTTCCTGAAGGGATGCGCAGGGCAATGGCCAAGCAGGCTGAGGCTGAGCGTGAACGCCGTTCGGCAATCATCAATGCTGAAGGGGAGTTTCAGGCGGCACAACGGCTTGCTGATGCCGCAACGATTATTTCAGCCTCTCCTGCCGCATTGCAGCTTCGCTATCTCCAGACGCTGAAGGATATCGCAGCAGAGAACAACTCCACAACAGTTTTTCCAATACCCATCGACCTGTTCAGACCCTTCTTTGAAAACCGGCCACCGGCATCTTCCCAGGCAAACTAAACTATTCCGATCATGTTCAAGATTCATACCATTCTTTGTCCCGTTGATTTTTCTGATGCTTCCCGCAAGGCGGTACAGTATGCCAAGGAGTTTGCAGCAGGCATGGGAGCCTCGATTCATCTTGTTAATGTTGTGGAGCCGAGGCCCATGGCGGTTGACATTACACTCAATTATGTGCCCCTTGAAGAGGATTTGGAAAAAGCTGCCGCCGAAGATCTCAAGGTAATTCTGGATGAACTCCTCCAGGCTGGCCTCAAGGCTGAGTGCTCAATTGAGTTTGGCAATCCTTCAGACGGGATCCTCGATAAAGCCGAGGCGCTTGATGTTAATCTTGTCATTATGGGTTCTCACGGCAAAAAGGGGCTGAGCCGCTTTATTATGGGCAGTGTTGCCGAGACGGTTGTGCGCAAGGCCAATTGCCCGGTACTCATCGTCAAGAGTGAGGAGAAGGAGTTTATCGGCGACGAATGAAGGCCTCCATCAGGGCTTTTGCGCCGCTGAAGGGGCTGAGTTGGCCTGAAAGGACTTGTTGCTCGACGCTCTCTTTTGTGCCGACGACTTCGGCGTTGGAGAAGAATGCTCTTTTGAGCTGCTCTTCGAGGAGGGTGTAGAGCAGGCTTTTGAGTTGCTGGTGGCGCACCTCTTCGAGCGTGTTGTTTTTGCGCATCAGTGCAAAGTATGCTGAAATGTTTTGCCAGACCTCCCTGATTCCCGTGCCGATGACGGCGGAGGTGAGGAAGACCTGCGGTTGCCAGAAGGGATGTTTTCGGGGAAGCATCCGGATGGCCGCTTCGAATTCAGCTCTCGATATTGCCGCAATGCCAGCCTGGTCGCCGTCGGTTTTGGTTATGGCTACGGCATCGGCGATCTCCATGATACCCCGTTTTATCCCTTGCAGTTCGTCTCCCGAACCGGGCAGCATGAGGAGCAAAATAAAGTCAACCATGGTGTCTACGGCCACTTCTGACTGTCCGACACCGACGGTTTCAACCATAATGACATCATATCCGGCAGCTTCGCAGAGCAGAATGGCTTCGTGGGTTTTCGGCGAGGTACCACCCAGGCAGCATGATGAGGCTGTTGGCCGGATAAAGGCCTCTTTTCTTCCCGCAAGTCTCTCCATGCGTGCCTTGTCGCCAAGTATGCTTCCTCTCGATTGCTTGCTGCTCGGATCAATTGCCAGTACCGCAAGGCGAAGCCCCTGATTGATGATCTCCTCGCCGAGTGTTTCGATAAAGGTGCTTTTGCCCGCTCCCGGTGAGCCGGTTATGCCAATACGGATGGCCGTACTTTTCCTGGCAAGACAGCGGTCGAGGATTTCGTGGGATTTCTGCTCATCTTCCAATCGTTGCGACTCGATGAGTGTGATGGCACGGCTGAGCATCTGGCGGTCACCGTTTATGATGCCGTTGACTACCGTATCCACATCCGGGTTATAGCGTCTGGTCAAGGGGGGCGTCGTGTTCATGCGCAGGGGTTAAAAATTGTTATCGTTGCAGGGCACGGCATTCCGTGCCCCTGCAAATGTGGTTACACCCGTGCGATCAATTTTTTCAAAATCGTGATGGCCGCTTCGGCAATAATGGTTCCTGGTCCGAAGATAGCGGCAACGCCCTTTTCATAGAGAAAAGCGTGATCGCGTTCAGGAATGATGCCGCCAGCGATAACAAGGATATCCTCCCTGCCGTTTGCTCTCAACTCTTCGATGATTTTTGGTACAAGGGTCTTGTGGCCTGCTGCCAGGCTTGAAATGCCGATCAGGTGCACATCGTTATCGAGCGCCTGCTGCACCACCTCTTCGGGTGTCTGAAAGAGGGGACTGATATCGACATCAAAACCAACATCGGCAAAGCCTGCGGCAATGACCTTTGCGCCACGGTCGTGCCCATCCTGCCCGACTTTGGAGACCATGATTCTGGGGCGGCGGCCGTCAAGTGTGGCAAAGCTGTCGGCCAGTTGCTGCGCCTCAATAAAGAGCGGGTTGTCTTGCATCTGTGACCTGTAGATACTGCTGTTGAGCCTGGTGACGGCGCGGTAGCGTCCGAATGTTTTTTCGCAGGCTGATGAGATCTCTCCGAGGGTAGCTCTTTTTCGTGCAGCATCAACGGCCAGTTCAAGCAGGTTCCCTTCTCCGGATGCGGCACTCTCCTCGATGGCTTTGAGTGCAAGGGCGCATGCTTCGCTGTCGCGTTCAGCCTTGATGGAGACAAGGCGACGGAGCTGTTGATCGAGCACCAGGGTGTTGTCGACTTCGAGTAGTTCAATGTCGGTTTTGCTGCTGGTTTTGTAACCATTGACGCCGACAATGATCTCTTTGCCGCTGTCGATACGGGCCTGTTTGCGGGTTGCGGCCTCTTCGATCTGGAGCTTCGGGAGTCCCAGCTCAATTGCCTTGACCATGCCACCAGCCTCTTCGATATCGCTGATTATTTTCCACGCCTTGGTCGCCAGCTCTGCGGTCAGATATTCGACGTACGAAGAACCGGCCCAGGGATCGATGCTTTTGGTAATATCACACTCTTCCTGCAAATAGAGCTGTGTATTGCGGGCAATCCGGGCTGAAAAGGGCGAGGGGAGTGCGATGGCTTCATCAAGCGCATTGGTGTGCAGCGACTGGGTGTGGCCGAGCGTTGCTGCCAGAGCCTCAAGGCAGGTGCGGGTGATGTTGTTGAAGGGGTCCTGCTCAGTGAGGCTCCAGCCGGAGGTCTGGCAGTGAGAGCGGAGCATCAGGGATTTCGGATTTTTTGGCTTGAACTGCCCGACAATTTTGGCCCAGAGCATTCTTGCCGCACGCAATTTTGCTATTTCCATGAAATAGTTCATCCCCATTCCCCAGAAGAAGGAGAGGCGAGGCGCAAAAGCATCGATGTCGAGCCCTGCCTTGAGGCCGGTGCGAATGTATTCGAGCCCGTCTGAAAGGGTGAAGGCAAGTTCAAGATCGGCCGTGGCACCAGCTTCCTGGATATGGTAGCCTGATATGCTGATCGAGTTGAACTTCGGCATGTTTTCGCTGGTGTAGCGGAAGATGTCGGCAATAATGCGCATGGAGGGTTCTGGCGGGTAAATATAGGTGTTGCGAACCATGAACTCCTTGAGAATATCGTTCTGAATGGTCCCGCTGAGCTTGTCAGCCGTCACACCCTGCTCTTCAGCCGCTACGATATAAAAGGCCATGATGGGCAGTACAGCTCCATTCATGGTCATGGAGACCGAAATGTCGCCAAGCGGAATCTGGTCGAAGAGCGTTTTCATGTCTTCGACCGAGTCGACGGCTACACCGGCTTTTCCAACATCACCGACGACCCGTTCATGGTCGGAATCGTAACCGCGATGGGTTGGAAGGTCGAAAGCGACGGAGAGTCCTTTTTGGCCGGCAGCAAGGTTCTTGCGGTAAAAGCGGTTCGACTCTTCAGCGGTTGAAAATCCTGCATATTGCCGGATTGTCCAGGGCCTTGTGGTATACATGGTGGTGTACGGTCCGCCAATGTAGGGAGCAAAGCCGGGTGCAAAGTTCAGTTGGTCAGGCTGGGTAATGTCTGACTCATGGTATATGGATTTGATGTCAATCCCTTCCGCAGTTGTCCAGACAGTCTGCTGACTCTCTGTGCCAGTTGCATTGGCAGCAGGAGCGGAAGAGAAAATATCGATCTCGGAAAAGTCCGGTCTCATTGCACTCCGGTTTTACGTTGGTAGGATTTCAGCATTTCTGGGACGTTGACGCCGGTAAAGATAAAACTGTCGAGGCCTGCGGCGAAGAGGCGCTCTTTTTCTTCGGGTGGCTTTCCTGCCATGACGGTAATAATGCCGCTTTCACGTTCACGGACTCCTTTGCAGAGTATCTCCGCCTTTGGTACGGGATCTTTTTCGGCGATGCAGAAGACAACAATGTCCGGTTTGTTTTGCAGCATGGTCGTGTATGACTCCTCTTCAAGAGGGAGTGTTGCCCGACCGGCAATGGCAAAGCCACCGCAGGCGAAGAATTCTTCAGCGAAGCCCGCCTGACGGAAGCTTGTGGCAGTATCGCCCTGCATCCAGATAAAGACCGAAGGGGTATGGCCCGATTTCAGGCTCCAGGAGAGGGTTTTGAGGCGCAGCAGCTCATAACCGGCAATTTCATTGCCTTCAGGGAGTTGCTCAAGGGCAAGTTCCAGCTCGTCGATATGCTTTTCTTGTTCGGCAGTGAGTGGCCATGAGAAGCGATTGACGCCAATCAGCGTTTTTTTTCGGTTGTCGAGGCTTTTCTGCCGCTTTTCTGCCGATGCTTGAACCATTTTCTCTATGAGACCGCTGGAGGTGGCCTCGGCCATGCCGCCTGCCGCTTCGATCTTGTTGAAGAGAGCCCATGCCGATTCGGCAAGTGCTCTGGTCATGGCTTCAAGGTAGTGCGAGCCGCTGGCAGGATCGACCACCCGGTCGAGGGAGGCCTCTTCCTTTAAAACAAGGTGAATATTGCCGGTGATTCGTTCGGCAATCTCCCTTTTGACGGAAAGCCCGCTGTCGAACGCTCCGATTTGCAGCGTATCGTAACCGCCAAGAATTGCTGATACCGCTTCTGTCGTAAGCCGAAGCATGTTGGTATAGGGATCGAGCAGGGAGTGGTTTCTCTCCGATGTTCTGGCAAAAAGGGTTGGCCGGGTTGAACCGGATGCGCCGTAGGCTTGCAAAAGATGGCCGAGGAGATAGCGCAGCGCTCTTGGTTTTGCCAGCTCGGTAAAGTGGCTTGAGCCAACAGGCAGAATGATTTCCATCGCAGCAATGATCTTCTCTACAGGCACTCCAGCCTCAAGAAAGCGGTGCAGGTAGTCGCTCACACCGGCAAGCGCCAGTGCAATTTCTTCGGCGGCGGTAGAACCCTTTTCGTGCAAGGGAATGGTGTTGATTGCCAGAAAGCGGAATGCCGGGAGTGCTGCTGCAATGCTGAAAAGCTCCAAATCATGCTCTTTGGAAACCGCTGGCGTCTCTTCAAGCACTCCTCCGGAAGTGAGTGCAAGGTCTGGAATGGAGGCAAGCGTTTTAAGGAGTTGGGCAATCGGTGGGATATTGCCTGAAAAGTGGATGGAAATGGCAGATGTTTTGATTCCTGAAAAGAGCTGCCTGAGATTGTCTGCGGAGCAGAGTGCAGGCTCACTTATGACAAACTCAAGGGCTGCTGCATCGAGTTCAAAGCATGTGAGTGCAGCCTTGTTGGCTATGAGAGGATCATGAACAATAATACGGTGGCAATTTATCCAGGTATTGACCACTTTCGATGGTGGCAGTTCAAGGCTGGCACCCTGCTCTTCATGGGAGTGCCAAGGCTCCAGATCAAATCCGTCTGGCGTATGCCAGACGATGGTTTCATAAGGCCTTTCCTTGAGTTCGGCAACTGCCCTGGTTTTCCACTCAGCCCGGCTGACAGCCGGGAACTCAGAAAAGAGAGAATCAGGCCGGGAGTGTGTCATAAGGATGCATCCTGCTTGTTTTTTTCGATGGTGTATTCTTTGAAAATTTCCGAAATGGCATGTTTCATGTTTGTTGGCAAAGCCGTTCGTTCAACAAATCCTTTTTGCTGCAGCCACCAGGTGGTCTGGAAGTCTTTGGTTGTTGGCTTGCCGGTGTATTGCTCAATGACCCGTTTTCCGGAAAAACCGATATTACCGGCGTTGTGCTCAAAGAGTTTGATTCCTCTTGAGCCTATTCCTATGGCGACGCCGCCGAGCGTAGGGTCGGTAATAATGGTAATGACGGGTAGGCCGGCTTTTTCCACACTCGATATGGCGACATGCAGTTTGGGGAGACCGACCATCGAAGAGCACCCTTCGTGCATTCTTGCGCCCCCTCCGGTAGCCTGGATAACAAGCGGGACACCGCGCTCAATGGCCGTTTTGCTTGCCTGCCAGATTTTTTCTGCTGTCGACATGGCAAATGAACCGCCGAGAAAGTTGAAGTTGGTCGCGCAAAAGACAACAGGCGTTCCTTCAATTGTGGCATCACCAGTGATGAATGAGGCCGCCGCGCCGGTTTTTTGTTGTGCCTCGCCAATTTTTTTCCGGTAATCGGGGAAAGAAAGAATATCGCGGTCAACAATGTAGCGGGTGCTCTGGTGTTCGACAAAGGAGTCCTGGTCGAGGACAAGGTCGATATAGTCGTGGGCCGTCAGTCGGACATACCGGTGCCCGCATATTTCGCAGGTGAAGTTATCGGCAAAGAGTTTTGAATAGAGTACCGGATCGAGTAACTTTTTTCCGGCATTGTCTATACAGTTTTTATGACGGGCAACAAAAAGGATCTTTTTTGGCTTGGGGATGAAGTAGGAGACCGGTTTTTCGAAGGCGACTATTTCCTCCTCGGTAATGGTATCCCATTGGCCGATCTTTTCCCATCGATCCATTCTCCATGAAAAGAGCTCTTCAGCAGGTATTCTGTTGAGTTGGTCAATCCATTTCACCATTGAGCTTTTGAACGATTGAAGGGCTGACTCGGGGAAATGGTGTGCCGGCCCGTCATGCTCGACAATAATGTCGTCAATAATGCCGTTTTTCAGCGCCTCCTTTGCTGTTATCTGTGAAATCTCTGCGGCAAAGTTGGCCTTCTCCCTTGTGCGGAAAAGAATGGAAGAGCATGCTTCGGGCGAAATAACCATGTAGGTGGAATACTCCATGGCAAGAACCACGTCGCATCCGGTCAGGGCTATGGCACCTCCGCTGCATCCCCGGTTGATGATGACCGATATGGTTGGTACGGTTGCTTCTGCAAGCAACTGCATGCAGCGTCCGATTTTCCAGGCAATGCCGCCCCCTTCTGATTGTTCGGTAGGATCTGCACCAGCCGTATCAATAACGGTAATGATGATGCGGTTTTCCTGTTCGGCAAGCTCAATGGCTTTGATTGCCTTTTCAAAAGCTGCCGGAGTTGGCATGCCCTGATTCCATTTTTTGATCTCATCGGGATTCCTCATCAGTTGGCGCATGAGCGCAAAATCAGAGGTTGGCCCTGATTGCTGACCGATCAGCATGACGGGCCACCAGGAGTTTTCGCCGTTGCGCAGCACTGCGCGGTGCGTCTGGATAATGCAACTGCCATGCAGATCGTTCTGCAGGCACTCTTCGGCTTCATCAAAGACGGTCAGGTAATCGAGGTGTTTGGGGCGTTCGGGGTGAAATGAGAGTTGATATTTTTCATATTCGGTGAGTTTTTCAATACTCTCGTGAGAATAACTGAAACTCTCTTTTTTTTCGAAAGGCAGATAAAAATGTTTCACTGGTTACAAACGGCTTTGTCTTGATTGGTTAATGCTGTTTTTGAGCAAACTCAAGAAGGACTCTGTTGGTCTCTTTAGGGTGAAGAAAGACAATCTTTTTTCCGCCTGCCCCTTCTTTCGGCAAGCCGAGTGGATTGATGTTCATTGAAGCAAGTCGCTGGGTCTCCTTTTCGATATCGTCTGTTTCGAAAGCAATGTGGTGCATGCCGTCGCCATTTTTTGCAAGAAATTTTGCAATGGGACTCTCATTGTTCATGGGTTCGAGCAGTTCGATTTTGCTCTCTCCAATAGAGATAAATGCAACGCGCACGTTTTCTGACGGAACCTCTTCGATTCTGATCGCCCCGGGGGCGCACCCGAGAACGTTACGAAACGTCTCAAGTGCGCTTTCAAGGTTCTGGACGGCAATCGCTATGTGGTCAATTTTTTTGATCATGCGTCCTTTGTAATGGATTTGCTTTTTGTGGCATAGCCGATTGTCTGGAGTGCTTCCCTGATTTCATCAAGAATTACCGGATCGTCAATTGTTGCCGGCATGGTGTACTCTTCGCTGTTGGCAATTTTGCGCATGGTTCCGCGGAGAATTTTGCCTGAGCGGGTTTTAGGCAGACGATCAACAATGATGGCGTTCTTGAAGGAGGCAACAGGTCCGATATTTTCGCGTACATACTCAATAACGTGTTTGATAATCTGGTAGTGGGGAGTATCAACGTTGTTCTTGAGGACAATGAAGGCAAGTGGTATCTGTCCTTTCAGATCGTCATGAGCGCCGACGACTGCGCTTTCGGCAACGTCCGGATGTTCGCAGAGTGCGCCTTCAATGGCTCCGGTTGAGAGCCTGTGGCCGGCAACATTGATGACATCATCAGTGCGCGACATGATGTTGATATATCCATCCTCATCAATATAACCGGCATCGCTGGTCTGGTAGTAGCCGGGGAACTGCTTCATGTAGGTCTCGACAAAGCGGTTGTCTGCCTTCCAGAGTGTCAGCATGGTACCGGGGGGAAGGGGCTGTTTAATGACGATGTCGCCCATCTGTCCGGCGGGAAGTTGCTCCAGATTGGCGTTGACAACCTGGACGTTATAGCCAGGTACCGCTCGTGATGCTGAGCCGTATTTGATCGGTCCGGGTTCAATTCCCTGGCAGTTTGCGGCAATTGCCCATCCGGTCTCGGTTTGCCACCAATGGTCAATGACCGGTACATTCAGTTGGCGCTCAGCCCATTTAACCGTATCGGGGTCAGCCCGTTCTCCTGCAAGAAAGAGTGTCCGGAACCGGGAGAGGTCATAGTTCTTGATGTAGTTGCCGTTTGGATCCTCTTTTTTGATGGCCCGGAATGCGGTAGGTGCCGTAAAGAGAACCGAGACATTATACTCACTGATTATTCTCCAGAAGGTGCCTGGATCAGGTGTGCCGACGGGTTTGCCTTCAAAAATCAGTGTGGTGCATCCCTGAAGCAGGGGTGCGTAGACGATATAGGAGTGACCAACAACCCAGCCGACATCGCTTGCAGCCCAGAAGACCTCTCCTGGCTGAACGTTGTAGACGTTCTTCATCGACCAA
>CAINOO010000224.1 GCA_903851535.1 uncultured Chlorobiaceae bacterium
GGAGAGGCTGAGCATCGGTTCACGGTGCTGCACCGGGGGGAAGGCCTTGGTAATGGTGCCTCCCACGCGCTGAGAGGGGCTGTCGGGGGCAAGAAACTCCGGGAACTGCCGCTCAAGAGCGATGAGTTGCTGGAGGAGGCGGTCAAAGTCGAAATCGGAAAGCTCAGGCTTTGCCTCGCTATAGTAGAGATGGTTATGCCGCTCAATCTCCTGGCGGAGCTGCATGATTGTCTCTTTTGGGCTTGTACTCTCGATCATCGCTGAAAAAAGGGTTATCGAACGGCTGAAAATGCCCATCCGGCAAGATTTTTGAAGAAGCTGAGAGAGCCCTGTACGCCGAGCTTCTCCCAGGTGGCCGTCAGCACCCTGGGGTAGCGCCAGGCAACGCGAAGCATCACCACAACGAGTTCTTCAATTTTCATTTCGTCGCGGAACATGGCTTGACGGTAGTGCTGGGGAAGGTCGTCGAGCACCATCATCACCTCGTTCATCAGGTCGTTGACAAAATTGGGTTCATCGGTGGCGGCGTTAAAGCACATGTATTTCATGAGATTAGCCATCGATGCAACATTGGGTTCGTAGGCGCTGATGGTTTCAAGGTGCTTTTTGGAGAGGTTATTATCGAGCAGCGCCATGTCAAGATTGGCGGTAAGATGGTGAAGGTTGCGTACCATCGAGCCAAAGCCGCAGAAGGTGAGCGGAGAGCCGAGTGAGGCTGCGTCACCAAAGAGAATGATGTGGTCATCGGCAATCTCGCGCGTGCGGTTGAAGCCGTCATGACAATAGGCTGGAATGATCCCATAAACAGGACGATGGATCACAAAATCTTTCCCTGGCTTTTTGTACTCCGGGAGCCTCTTGAAGTAGCTCTCGAAGAGGCTGAGCAGGGATTTGTCGTTCGGGGAGTCGGCCTCGTCATAAAAGAAGAGATAGGTGATATACTTTTGAGCGTCGGCGGGAAAGCCCTCCCAAATCAGTTGCCGCCCCCCTCCTTGCAAGAGTTCGGCGGGCCCTGTAGTGGCAAGAATTTCACCCGTATCAAAATCAATATTTTCGTAACCGCTCGCGATGGTGCCAACGGTGGGGCAGACGTGGGTCTGCGGTGAGCCTTCATTGAGCTGCATGGCGATGGGCGAGAGGATACCCATCACATCGACCAGCACCCTGGCCTTGTACCAGGATGGTTTGCCCTGGCTATCCTCAACCTGCACGACCATATAATCATCAAACTGGTAACAGCAGGTAAAGCTGGTTGCGGCAAAAAGGGTACTGCTGGCAATGGCCATTACCTTCTCTTTTGCCAGATTCAGCAGCTTGTCGGCATCAACGGCGCAATCGAGCACGTTTTCCATGGTCAGCCGCTTCTGGCTGCCGTCGGGCTGATAAAACTCAACCCAGCCGGTTTTGTAACGACGAACAATGACCGAATCAACTTCGCTTTCGCTAAAGAGCCCTATTGCGGAGAGATTGTGGAGTTCATTCCTTGAGATGTTCCAGTCTCTGGTCGATTTTGCGGGAGTCTGACGGTCAAAAATCATCACCTTCCGACCATACTTTCCCGCCATCACCGCAGCATGAAGCAGACTGAGCGTCCCGCCCGCATAGATCAAATCGTACTCGCCGCTGATGCGGGCCTCTTTGGGCATGCTGTCGGCGGCCAAAATGACCGGTCGGACAGGCTGTTTCAGCCTGTCCCAGTAACGGTCGAGCTCACTGATGCGGTGCAGATGCCGTGCACCATCGGGAAGCGTTGAAAATGCCCGAAAGAGATGGGGATGGGTCAACCGGATGTGATCAAGGGAGATGGGCATGGATGCGTATGGATAAGGAGTGTTAGTGTTGATCCTGCATTTGCCTGTCGGCGGAAGAGTTGAATGTTGAGCGCAACTGCCGGTCGCTCTCAATTTGACCGTCTACAAGATGAAGACGCCGCCGCGCACGGTTGGCAAACTCCTCATCGTGAGTAACAACAATAACAGTCTGATTAAGCTCCTGGTTCAACCGGTCAAAGAGTTGATAGACATTATTGGCCGATCGGGAGTCGAGGTTGCCGGTCGGTTCATCGCCAAGCAGTATTTTTGGTTCGTTGGCCAGTGCCCGTGCAATGGCAACGCGTTGCTGCTGGCCACCGGAAAGCTGGCTTGGCTTGTTGGTGTACTTGTTCTGCAGGTCAACCATGTCGAGCAGTTTCATGGCCCGTTCCCTGATCTCTTTTCGGCTGCGTCGGCCATTGATCATCATCGGCATACTGACGTTTTCGACGGCGTTGAACTCGGGCAGCAAAAAATGAAACTGATAGATAAAGCCGATTTTTTCATTACGGATTCGGTTCATCTCCGCTTCGTTTTTGTCGGTAATGGCCTCTCCGTCGAGCCAAACCTTGCCCGCAGTAGGCTTGTCGAGCCCTCCCATGATGTAGAGCAGGGTGGACTTGCCTGAGCCGGAGGGCCCTGTTATGGCAACAAACTCACCTGCCATAACTTCAAGGGAGAGGTTGGGAATAATGGTTTGGCGGATAGCCTTCGAGAGCCCAAGCTCTTTTCTGATATTTTCAAGCCTGAGTATGGTTTCAGCCATCAGTTGCCGCATTCATTATTCCAGAATTATCACGGAGGAAAGTGCCGCACATTGAAAACGATCACCACAATGGCAAACAAGAGAGTGCATTATAACAAAAAAAACCAAGAAACGCATCCCTCCCATTCGTCACCCAAACAGAGCCGCATAAAGAAAAGAGAGCCCGACAAGAGTGACAACAAGCCCAAAGAACCTCTTGACAGAGACCATGACACTGGATTTGCCTGTCCAGTCAAGATATTGTTGAACCAGATTGGTCATACTGCCAGCAAGGGCAATGACGGCTGCATGACCAATGCCAAATGCCGCAACAAGCAACAGCGCTTTGGGCCAACTACCGGAGGAGATGGTGAAAACAACACCAAGAACGGGCGCAAGAAAAGCGAAGGTACAGGGGCCAAGCCCTATGCCAAAGAGAAGTCCCAACAAAAAGGCTCCCCACAGCCCGCCCCGCTGCTCGTCGGCCAACGCCATCCCCTTCCAGTTCAGCTTGATAGCGTCAAGAAGATAGAGCCCCATAACGATAAAGACTCCAGCAATAACGAAACTGCCCCACGCTCCCGTATCACCGAGCATTCTGCCCATAGATGCTGTGATGAATCCGAGAAGAGCGATAGTCATTAAACTGCCTGATGCAAAAAGCAACGAGAGGAAAAGGGTTCTCTTTCCTTTTATCCGGCCATGGCTGCTGATATAGCCTATCAAGAGCGGAATGGCTGAAAGATGGCAGGGGCTCAGCAGAACACTGAGTATTCCCCAGGCCAATGAGGCTGAAAGGGCAACAAGATAACGTTGGCTGAGCGCCAGAGTCAGTGCGGAAAAAAGAGAGTCGAGTACACTCATTTGATTGTCGCCGGTATCATACCCTGTTTTTTCAGGAGAATATCAATCTCTGCTTCAGAAAAAAATCCTTCATGCCGAAAAAATTCACGGCCACTCTCATCCAGAAAAACCTGTGTCGGGATTAACCGTATGCCATACTGTTTTGCATAGCCGCGCTCTTTGGGAGTGGATACGTTATAAAAGATAACCTTAAGCTGCTCTCCATACCTGTTTTCAAGTGAACGCATCACCGGTTGCATTAACTTGCACGGAGTACACCACAGTGAGCCCAGCTCGATAAAAGTCACCCTCGGTGTCGTAAAAGCCCGCAAGGGGCTGAACAACATGAGCAGAGAGACTCCCGTTATCAGAAATATTACTCTGGCGTTTTTCATACTGCTAACCCTTTTTTTATGAAATTGATGAAAGCCTGATCCAAAAAAAATGCAACCAGGACAGCACTAAAAACAAAAAAATCTACGATTGGGGCTGCCCTTGATCTCAAGGATAAATGAGTGAGCGCAAGCCTTTTGCTCCTACAGGCTCTTCTGTCAATAAAGGGACGACAGCATAACGCAGAGCATGCTGATCAGCCACGGCGTCGATCTCGTTCCGTTCGTTTCGCGCACGTTCTCTCAGGAGGGGAGAGTGCGTCGCTGCGGCAGCAACACTGTTATTGATAATCCATGCCCACGGCTCAATTGAGGCCCGGCGCAACTCTTCCTGCAGGCTGACTGCTTCCAGCACGGGGGTGGTTTCGGGCAGCGTTACAATAATAACCTTTGTTTGTTTTGGATCCTGCATCTGCATCAAGGGCGTCACATCGTGCAGGGTACTCTGCCCCGCCTGACGGGTAAATTCACGATGATATGCTCCTGTTGCATCAAGAAGAAGAAGCGTGTGACCGGTCGGGGCTGTATCCATTATCACAAATTTTTGTTGTGCCTCGCCGATAATGCGCGAAAAAGCCTGGAAAACAGCAATTTCTTCGGTGCAGGGCGAACGCAAATCCTCTTCAAGCAACGCCCGGCCTTCGGCATCAAGCTGCGCTCCTTTGGAGTCTAAAACCTCACGCCGGTAACGCCGGGTTTCGATGTACGGATCAATCCTGCTCACGGTGAGATTTTCGAGCGTGCCTGTAACCGTTTCGACAAGGTGAGCTGCCGGATCAGAAGTGGAGAGATGTACCGGCAATCCTCGTTGAGCCAGTTCAACAGCCAAGGCAGAAGCAAGGGTTGTTTTACCGACGCCTCCTTTGCCCATGAACATCACCAGCCCACGACCATCGACAGCAATATCATCTACCAGCAGTGAAAAGGTGGGCGCATTGAGCATGACGGACTTGTTTGCTGAAGCTGGATATTGAGTATCTGTTTCGGAAAGCAAATGGTGCAAGGCATCAAGACCAACCAGATTGAACGGCTTGAGGGCGACACGATCAGTCGGCAACACCTTGAGAAGGTCAGGTATGGCAAACATCGCGGTCTGCTCTCGGGTAACGATGGCCGCAGCAAGCGAATCTAAAGCCGATTCAGCAAGGGGCAGGATGCCGTTTATGATGAGATTCTGTTGCGATATACCGATTGCAGCCAACTCTTGACTGGTACGGGCAACTTCACGCAGGGCTGTCTGTTGTGCACGAGCAACCAGAATCATGCGGGTGCGCGTGGGATCGCAAAGTGCTGCGAGGGCCTCTTTATACTGTTTCCGTTGCTTTGCCAGGCCAGCCAACGGGCCAAGACATGAGGCATCACCCTTTGCCTCTTCAAGAAAACCGCTCCATGCTCCGGGAAGCTGGAGCATCCGAATGGTGTGACCAGTCGGTGCTGTGTCAAAAATGATGTGATCGTAATCGGCATACAGCGCATGGTCGGTCAGGAGTGAGGTGAACTCATCGAAGGCAGCAATCTCGGTCGTGCAGGCTCCGGAAAGCTGCTCCTCAATGGTGCTGAGTACACTCTGGGGCAACAGGCCGCGAACCGGCTCAATAATTCGTTCACGGTATTGCTCGGCCACCGCCTGAGGATCAATTTCAAGCGCAAAAAGTCCGGCAACCTCCAGGATAGGGGTGAGCTGATTGCCAATGCTGATTCCAAACACCTGCCCTACATTGGAAGCCGGGTCGGTGCTGACAAGCAGCACTCGCTGGCCAGCTTCCGTTAAGGTGATGGCTGTGGCGCAGGCAATCGAGGTTTTTCCTACTCCGCCTTTTCCGGTAAAAAAGAGAAATCGGGGTGGACAATCAAGAAATTTCATGGTCATTGGTTATGCATTTCATCAGCAGCATTTGCCTCTGCAGCACGTGCTGTCAGAGGGGGGCGTGTAGTCTGCCCATCGGGCCAGTTCCGAGCGATTGGGATATCGACCGGCTAAAACAATATTTCCATCAATAAGAATCAAGGGAAGAGCTTGCTGTCCCGCCTCTTCAAGAAAGGATTTTACGACGGGGTTTTCGGCAAAGGAGAGCGGTTCTTTAGCCAGGTTGAATCGCTCAATAACTATACCGTTCTGCTTTGCCCAAGCAACATCAGCAGCAAAATTTACCAGTAACTGATCGACCTCGTTACCACACACTCCGGTGCTACAGCAGAGCGCAGGATCAAATACCTGAATTCCTTTCATGTGAAACCTCCTCCTCTGAGTATTGAAAATAATTATCCATAAAAAACGATTTTTTTCTTTGCAGGTTTATCAATGAACTCTCTTCTTGTTTTAAGGGCATCATCAGGAATCAACTTCCCCGGCAAAATATTTTCCCTTGAACCAGAGGGCGACATTGACCAGCGCAATCAGGGCTGGAACCTCAACGAGAGGGCCGATAACTGCGGCAAAGGCTTCGCCTGAATTGATACCGAAGGTGGCTACAGCCACGGCGATGGCGAGTTCGAAATTGTTGCTTGCGGCGGTAAAGGCGAGCGTCGCGGTTTTGGAGTAGCCAGCGCCAAATTTGCGCCCCATATAAAAGGAGAGCAGGAACATGATCACAAAGTAGATCATGAGGGGAATGGCAATGCGCACCACATCGAAGGGAATCTGGATGATGGAGCTACCCTTCAGAGAGAACATCACGACGATGGTAAAGAGCAGGGCGATGAGCGTCAGCGGGCTGATGCGGGGGATGAAGGCCCCTTCGTACCACTCCTTTCCTTTCAGACGCAGCAGGACGAAGCGGGTCAAAAAGCCGGCGATAAAGGGTATGCCAAGATAGATGAAGACCGACAGGGCAATATCAGCGATGGAGATGTTGACGGCAAAGGAGCTGATACCGAGCCATTTGGGCAGCACCGTCAAAAAAATCCAGGCATAGAGGGGAAAGAAAAGTACCTGAAAAATTGAGTTGAAGGCGACAAGCCCGGCGGCATACTCGGTATCTCCCTTGGCAAGCTCATTCCAGACAATGACCATGGCGATACAGCGGGCAAGGCCGATCATGATGAGCCCTGCCATGTAATGCGGCATGTCGGAGAGGAGGAGAA
>CAINOO010000225.1 GCA_903851535.1 uncultured Chlorobiaceae bacterium
CCGTCGTGCTCTGCGCTACTCCAAAAATCTTGGCTATAATGAGCCCATTCTTCATCAGCTTGTCGGCACACTGGCCGCAGCGATGGGTGACGTTTTCCCTGAACTGCAAAAACAGCAGGAGACCGTCAGCAAAATCATCAAGGCCGAAGAGGAGAGCTTCATCGTTACCCTCGATCGCGGCATAGAGATATTCAACGAAGTTGTTGAGCGTGTGCGTGCCGCTGGCAACACCACCATAACCGGCGAAGATGCCTTTAAACTCTACGACACCTTCGGCTTTCCCTTCGATTTGACCAGCCTCATGGCCTCCGAGGCAGGTTTGCTTGTTGACGCTGAGGGTTTTGAGCGCTGCATGCAGCAGCAGAAGGTTCGCGCAAGAACCGACCGCAAGGAAAAACAGCAGATACAGGATGACGGCTCCCAATGGCTCTGGTTCAGCGACGTGCATCGCACCGAGTTTGCCGGATACGATCAGCTCGAAATGGCGGTCTCGATTACCGGCATCAAGCATATTGAGGGCAAGCTGCTTCTGGCGCTCGACCGCACCCCCTTCTATGCCGAAAGTGGTGGTCAGGCCGGTGACAGGGGATGGATAGAGCAGAGTCGTTACCGCTTTCAGGTCAGCGATACCCTCAAGGATGGCGATACCTTTGTTCATGTCGTCACCGATATTTTCGACACCACTTCCGATGCACCCGTCAGCCCCGCAGAGGTCGTGCTTGATGAGGCGCAGCTTTCAGCCAACGCAGTTGTAGAGCGCCAGTTGCGTCAGGATGCCGAGCGCAATCATACCGCCACCCACCTCATGCACGGCGCGCTCCGCAACATTCTGGGTCAGCACGTCCAGCAGAAGGGCTCTTATGTCAATGCCGAACGGCTCCGTTTCGATTTCAGCCACTTCTCACGCATGAGTGATGAAGAGATTGAGGCCGTCGAAGCTCAGGTGAACGAAGAGATCCGCCGTGCGGAACCGGTGCTCAAACATGCCGACGTCCTCTATGATGATGCCATAGCCAAAGGTGCACTTGCCTTTTTTGGCGACAAGTATGCCGACCGCGTCAGGGTCATTGAGGTGCCAGGCATCTCGGTAGAGCTTTGCGGCGGTACCCATGTCGATAACATTGGCCGCATCGGGCTCTTCAAAATTCTCAGCGAATCCTCGGTAGCATCAGGCGTCAGGCGTATTGAGGCGCTCACCGGCAAGGCGGCTGAAAAGCTCCTGTGGAAAGAGTACCGTGAAGTGCAGCAGATTCGTCAGTTGCTCAAAGCAAAAGGGGACGAACCGGTTGCAGAGAGGGTTGGCGACTTGATGGAGGCTAAAAAAGAGCTTGAAAAAGCGCTTCTTGAGGGCAAAATTACCGCTCTGCTCAACACCTTGGCCTTGGAACTTCAGAACTCTGCGGAAGTTGGCGGATGCCGGATTATGACGAAGGTTGTGGAAGGAGTGGATGGCGACACCTTGCGCCAGGCCGCGCTTGCCCTGCGTGAAAAGCTCCCTTGTGCCGCCGGTTTGCTGTGCACTGTTGAAGATGGCAAAGTCTCGCTCATCAGCTTTGCCTCCGATAAAGCGGTGCAGGAGTGCGGCATTGACGCTGGCAAACTGATCCGTGAAGCCGCAAAGCTGGTGCAGGGCGGAGGCGGAGGCAAGGCAGAGTTTGCCACCGCCGGAGGCAAAGATGTGTCAGCCATTGATAAGGCATGTGAAGCCTTTACCGCATCCATTCACGCGGCGCTGCAGGGATGAAAG
>CAINOO010000226.1 GCA_903851535.1 uncultured Chlorobiaceae bacterium
ATCCGTCGCGATCTGGCCAACGCGCCGCTCATGACCTGCGGTGTAGGGATCATGAGCCTCCACAACTTTTGCAACCGCCTGGAGCGTGCCCTGCATTGCGGTTTCCAACCGTTTTACATAACCCTTGATCTTTTGTTCTGCAACTCTCTGCTCGGTGATGTCGTGAATGATTGAATAAACAATCTCTTTTCCCCCGACTTTCATGATATTCGGGAAGACCTCAACATCACAAAGAGAGCCATCTGCCCTGCGGTGCTGAAAGAGAAATCTTTTTTTCGCTCTCGATCTTGCCTGTTCCACATTTTCGGCAAACTCTTCAGGCGAGAGCATGGTGATCTCCTGTATGCGCTTTTGGCAAAGCTCTTTGATCGACCAGCCATAAAATTTTTCAGCCGCAGGATTTGCATCAATAATTAACCAGGTATCCAAATCGATAATCAGCATGACGGAGTAATGGCCTTTAAAAAACGTTCTGAACCGTTCTTCACTTTGCCTCAGCTCATTATCTGATCGTTGTTTTGCCTCACGGGTGCGCAACATCGTGATTCCATAGGCCAGATTATCCGCAAGTGAAGCCAGAAGGCTGGTCTCCTCTGCATTAAATGCACCAGGACGGGAAGAATAGATTGATAATGCACCAAATACCTCATGATCTGTTTTCAAGGGCAGGCTTAGAGAGGAAGCAAAGCCGTGTTTCATCGCTTCATTTTGCCATGGTTGCATATTCGGGTCATTGATGATATCAGACGAGGTTGCTGGCTTGCCAGTGCGGATTGCGGTTCCTGTGGGGCCTCGTCCAAATAGAGTATCATCCCATACTATGGGAATTGTTTGAAGGTAACCTTCCTCGAAACCTGATTGAGCTATCGGGCGTACGCTTTTTGCCTCATCGTGTTCTGCATAACCTATCCATGCCATCCGATAGCCACCAATATCGACGACGATATTGCATACCTTTTGAAGCAACTCCTTTTCATCAGTGGCATGAATCAATGCCATATCACAACTGTTGATCGCGAAAAGTGCACGAGACAATCGGTGCAGTTCATTTTCAGCTTTTTTTTGCTCCGTAATATCCGTGAGAATAACCTGGCATCCATGATCAGCACCACTCATTGCGGCATCAAGGCGAACGATGCGGCCAAAGGGAGTCTGGAAAGTTTTCGACGGTTGAGCTGCATCGGCCAAAAGCGTTACCTCGCAGATTCCAGCTACTTTTTTTGTGAACACGTTCTCAAGCAATGCCTCAAGTGCCTGATGGTCTTCGGGCATAACAAGTTGTGTAAACCACATGGCCTGTAATCGGGAACGATCAACTCCAAGCATTTTTGTGGCTGTCAGATTCGACTGAAGGATCGCGCTGTCACGTCCCAGAGTCAAGTACCCAACTGGTGCAAAGTCATAAAGTTCAGTATACAGATCAAGACTATGCTCCAGCTCAATTCTGGTTTGAGCAAGTTCTGCCTGCTGCATGACAAGCTCTATTCTGTGTACCTCAAGCTCATGGACAAGCCTGAGTATCTCTTCGGGTGAGGAGGAGGTGCCCAGCGCCGAGACGCCACTGCTGAGATTTTGTTGCGTCAGCCGCTCTTCGGCCAGAATGCGTAACTCTTCGAGTATTTGAGAGTTATTGTTTGTCGGTTTGTCCATAGGGGGAATGTAAAAAATATTCCGGGATGGTCGTATGACCCGTTCTTGACTCTTCATGACAGCAGGCAACGAACAAAAAATGAAACGAAAGCAGGTGTGCTCAAGAACTCACGCTATAATGTATGCAAGAGTTTTGGGTCACGGAAGTTTTGAGAGTGCATTATTTTTAGTTTAGCGCACCAAACAGAGTTGAACAAGATCAAGCCTGTTGCAGCACCTGTTTTGCCCGGGTAAGCCGGATACCGATTAAAGCCTTTTAGCTGAGCTTGAGTATGTTAACTTGCATTGTTTTTGACAATGGTTTTAATGAGTTTGCCATTTTATTATAATTTTCGGAAGAGATTTTTACAAACAGCCTGAAGGGCCAATGTCTTTTAATTGTTATTAATGTTTATCCATGACCACAGCACGAGAACTGGCATTGCAGGTACTGCAGTCACTTGAAACCGGAAAACAGCGATCCGACCAGATCCTGCACCACGCCCTGCAGCACTCTGCCCTGAACCGCATTGACCGGGCACTCACCACAGGACTGGTCAACGGGATTCTGCGCTACCGGCTGCAGCTTGATTTCATTATCGGACGATTCTACCACCATAATCTTGAAAAAGCTGCGCCGGTACTGAAAAACATTCTCCGACTCGGAGTCTATCAGATACTCTTCTTCAGCAAGGTTCCCGACTGGGCAGCCGTCAATGAATGCGTCAAACTGGCCCGAAAATACAAGGGTGAGAGGATGTCGAAACTGGCCAACGGTGTGTTGAGAAAAATTACCCCCCAAAGCGTCACCCTTGATGAGTGGCTGAAGGAGAAAAACACTGAAGAGCAGCTCGCCGTGAAATACTCGCACCCGCAGTGGCTCGTTGAGCGGTGGCTCAAGGCTTACGGCCGGGAAAAGTGTGAGGCCATCCTCCTTTATAACAACCAGTTTCCCTCTTTTGGATTCAGAATCAACCGATTGAAAAATTCTGCAGGGAAGTTTTTTTTCGACCCGGCAATGGCGGCTGCCGCCCATGAAGCGTGCGGCATCGAAAACTTCTTTCTCTCAAAGGATTTCAGCTCATTTGAACCCGCAGTGACCGATGGATGCCTTACCGTTCAGAACCCGACACAGGCACTTGCCTGCCTGCTGCTCAATCCGGCTCCGGGCAGCAAGGTGCTCGACCTGTGCGCAGCGCCAGGAGGAAAAGCGACGTTCATGGCTGAATTGATGAACAACAGTGGTCAAATTACCGCGGTTGACCTCTATGAACAGAAACTTGCAAAAACAGAGTCGCACGCAGAAGCTCTCGGCATCACCATCATCCGTACCGTAGCGGAGGATGCACGCACCTTTTCGCCTGCCATCCCTCCCGACGCGATCCTTCTCGATGCTCCCTGCACGGGCACCGGAGTCCTTGGACGACGCGCTGAACTGCGATGGAAACTGAACCCCGAAACGCTCCATGAGCTCCTGATACTGCAAGCAGAGTTGCTTGATCATGCAGCAACCCTGCTCCCTGAGGATGGCGTTCTGGTCTATGCAACCTGCTCCATTGAACCGGATGAAAACAGCATGCAAATCGACTCATTTCTGCGAAGACACAGCAATTTTATTGCCGATCCCGTTGGTGAGCATCTGCCGGAACCATTCAGGATGGGCAATAACGGGTGTGGCGCAATCCTTACCCTGCCAGGTGAACATCCGGGTTTTGATGGTGGCTTCTGCCAGCGACTGCGGAAAATAAACGGATAACGACATGGAGATACTGCACCATGACTACCAGAGATCTCTTGAGAGTTTCCTGAACTATATGCTCATAGAGCGCAACTTTTCGATAAACACCCGGGAGTCGTACAGCAACGATCTCCGACGCTACCTGCTCTTCATGCAGCAGCAGTCGAGAGCGATGGAGCTTATCACCAATCACCATATTGAGGATTTCATGGGCGAACTGTACGCCATTGGCCTTGAAGCAAGCTCAATAGCAAGAAACATCTCCGCCATACGCTCGTTTCATAAATTTCTGGTACTTGAGCACGCACTCGGCACAAACCCGGCAGAAAACATCCACCAACCCAAAAAAGCACACTACCTGCCGAGTGTCCTGACCGTTGAAGAGACCATGCGCCTGCTCGCAGCCCCTGAAAAGCAAAACCCTCCCGGAAAATATGATCTGCGTGACAAGGCAATACTTGAACTCCTCTACGCAACAGGAGTCAGGGTGAGTGAACTCATCAACATCCAGCAGCAAAGCCTCTATCTCGATGCAGGTTTTGTAAGGATTTTTGGCAAGGGAGCAAAAGAGAGGCTTGTGCCTGTCGGAAGTTCCGCCATCACCTGGATCGGCCGGTACCAGGCGGAACTTCGTCTTGCACTGGTGCAGCGCAACTCTGATGACTACCTCTTTCTCAATTCGCGCGGCATAAAACTTTCACGCATGGCACTCTTTACCATGGTGCAAAAATATGCCCTCATGGCCGGAATTGAAAAAAATATCAGCCCGCATACCTTCCGCCATACCTTTGCCACCCATCTTCTTGAGGGCGGAGCCGATCTTCGAGCAGTCCAGGAGATGCTCGGACATCGCTCCATCGTCACCACACAGATCTACACGCATATCGACCGTTCATTCATCAAAGAGGTACACAAAAGCTTTCATCCGAGGGGATAA
>CAINOO010000227.1 GCA_903851535.1 uncultured Chlorobiaceae bacterium
GATATTGATGGAGCGTATCCCTTCGGGGCGCAGAAAGATGCCTACCCGTTTTTCATCGCTCAGCAACCCTTCGGCGACGAGGTATCCTGAAAGGTTTGTTATGCAGGTACTGTCGAGCACAAGCTGATCGGCCTCTTCCGAGGTGCGGATGAAGAGCGGGCGACGCCGGTCGGGAGTTGAGCCTGGTTTGTAGCCGATCGCCATTTTTATCGTACCATTGGCAAGAAGCTCTTTTACCGTCGTTCTGTATTTTTCCTGTGTAATCATTGCCTCTTGTTTTTTAAAGGGTCGCCGGTGATTCAGTTTCCTTGATCAATTGCTGGTACTGATCAAAAGGGCCGAGTTTACGGATATCTTCTGTGACGCTGTTAATGAGATCGGCAAATTTGCTTCCTTCTGCCGCACTGATCCACGAGAACATGACCCGTTCCGGGGATATGCCGGTGAAGTCGAGCAAGGCACGAAAGACCATCCAGCGGCGGCGTGCATGGTAGTTTCCGTGGGTGAAATGGCAGTCACCCGGATGGCAGCCACTGACCAGTACACCGTCAGCCCCCTTCTGCAGTGCTTTGAGGATAAACATGGGGCTGATTCTTCCGGTGCAGGGAAGTCGTACAATGCGCACATTGGGCGCGTATTTCAGCCTGCTCGTTCCTGCCAGGTCAGCTCCTGCGTAGGTGCAGTAGGTACAGACAAAAGCGACGATCTTTGGTTCAAATGGTTCACTCATCAGCGTACTCCAGTAGCAACGTTCTGTTTGTTCATGGAAAAAATGAAGGCTTTTCAGAGCCCCATCACTTCAGCAAAGATCTGTTTTTCGGTAAAGCCAGCCAAATCGAGGCTGTTCGAGCGGCAGAAACTGACGCAGGTGCCGCATCCCTGGCAAAGTCCGGGATTGACCCAGGCCACCTGTTTGATGAGCCGTCCCGAACGGTCACGAATGTCTTTTTTCTCAATGGCATTGTAGGGACAGGCAAGTACGCAGCCCCAGCATCCGGCGCAGGTTGCCTCGTTGTTTACGGCAATAACCGGCTCACGCTCAAGTTTCTCCTTGCTGAACAGGGCAAGCACCTTGCTGGCCGTGGCCGATGCCTGGGCAACCGAATCCGGAATATCTTTGGGCGACTGGCATGCTCCGGCAAGAAAGACCCCTGCCGTGGATGATTCAACCGGGCGAAGCTTGAGATGGGCCTCGTTGTAAAAGCCATATTCGTCGTAGGCGATGCCAATGGTTTTGGCAAACTCTTTTGCATTGGGCTGAGGCACCATAGCGGTGGCCAGGACAACCATGTCGGCCACAACGGTAACCGGCTTGCCGAGAAGGGTATCGACACCGCGCACCATCAGTTTGCCGTTTTCCTGCCAGAGCTTGCTTACCCTGCCACGGATATATGAGGCTTCATCTTCCTCAATGGCACGGCGGGTAAATTCATCATACCCCTTTCCTGCCGCGCGGATATCCATATAGAAGATATTTGTTTTTCCATCATGTACCTTATGGGCGTAGAGCATGGCATGTTTTGCGGTGTACATGCAGCAGATCTTGGAGCAGTAGCGTACACCCTTAGAAGGGTCCCGTGATCCGGCGCACTGGATAAAGACAACATTTTCAGGCTCCTTGCCGTCAGAGGGACGGAGGATTCTACCCGCTGTGGGGCCGCTTGCCGAAGCAAGGCGCTCAAACTGAAGGCCGGTGATGACGTCAGGAAATTTGCCGTAACCATACTCACCATAAAGGGCGGTATTCTGAACCTGGAAGCCGGTGGCAACTACAATGGCACCTATTTCAAGGTCGATGAATTCATCCTGCATCTCAAAGTTGATGGCGTTGAGTTGACAGGATTTCTGGCATGTTTTGCATTTGCCGTTCTTGAAGTAGATGCAGCTTGCCTTGTCGATGACCGGCATATTGGGCACGGATTGTGCAAAAGGGGTATAAATGGCGGTACGCTTGCCAAGGCCACAATCAAATTCACTTGATATTTTTTTGACCGGACATTTGGTGATGCAGTCGCCGCAGCCCGTACAGGTGTTCATGTCGACGTAGCGCGCTTTCATGCGAACCCTGACCTTGAAATTGCCAATGTAGCCATCAACACTCTCAACTTCGGCGTATGTAAGGAG
Organism: uncultured Chlorobiaceae bacterium; assembly: GCA_903851535.1. Taxonomy (GTDB): domain Bacteria; phylum Bacteroidota; class Chlorobiia; order Chlorobiales; family Chlorobiaceae; genus Chlorobium. The sequence goes on from CAINOO010000227.1 coordinate 2,125, forward strand.
CCTGATATTGGGATGTTGTGCGGTTTCGACCATTCGGGGGGTCATGATGCACTGTGAGCAGTCGAGCGTGGGGAAGGTCTCCGACAACTGCGCCATGTGGCCGCCAAGGGAGGGCTCGCGCTCAACCAGGACAACCTCCTGACCGGCATTGGCAATATCGAGCGCTGCCTGGAGACCGGCAATACCTCCGCCGATGACCAAAGCACGGCGGGTTACCGGTACCTCGATAGGCTGGAGTATGTTGTTGCGCTTGACCTTTTCAACCATTGAGCGGACAATGTCCGCAGCTTTGGCGGTAGCCATATCACCGTCGGTGTGCACCCATGAACATTGTTCACGAATGTTGGCTATTTCACAGAGATAAGGATTCAGCCCCGCTTCGGCACATGCCTTGCGGAAGGTGGCTTCATGCATTCTTGGTGAGCAGGCCGCGATGACTATACCGGTAAGGTTGTTTTCGCGGATGGCTTTTTTGACGCTCTCCTGGCCAGGGTCGGAGCAGAAATATTTGTATTCGACAGAGACCTCGACACCAGGGTGTTCCCCCATGGCGGCTGCCAGTTTGGTACAGTCAACTTTAGCAGCGATGTTTTCGCCGCAGTGACATATAAATACCCCGATTTTTGCCATTATTCAATCTTTTAGTATGAAGCCGCTGACCTGAACGGCCCGGCATGGAACGCCCCTGAACCCAGGCTTTTCGTCTGGCGTTCAGGGGTTTGGTCGTACCCTAAAGTTTTGAGACAAGGTCGAGAGCCGGCACAAAGTGCTCTCCTACAGCGACTTCCGAAGGGTCGGCACCGCAGGCGATGGCGACAAGCTCTGAAATGTAGTAAACCGGCATCTCTTTGACATCTCCGAAGCGCTTTCTCATGCTTCCCTGACGCATGTCAAGATTTGCCTGACAAAGGGGACAGGCAACCACAAAGGCTTCGGCACCGTTGTCGGCAGCATTTTTGGCAATGGAGTGTGTCAGCTCTTCAACAAGTGGCTGCTGTGCAAGCGTGAGTCCGGCTCCGCAGCACTCAATCTTGAATGCCCACTCAACAGGTGTGGCTCCAAGAGCGGTCATGATTGCCTCCATTTTAAGCGGATTTTCCGGATCATCAAAGCCCATCGCCTCCATCGGACGAACCAGAAGGCAACCATAATAACAGGCAAGATGGAGACCGGTAAGGGGCTTTTTTACCCGTTTTTTGATCTCTTCCGGATCCATTGCTTCAAGAAGCTGGGTAACCCCGATAAATTCAGCGCGGCAGGTTGGTTCTATTCCGGTAATGGAACGAACCTCCTGGCGAAGTTCCAGAGAGTCAAGCAGAGACTGCCGGGTGGTAACCTGGCGGTTCTGGCAGGCGGCGCAGGGAGCAAGAACCAGATCCAGCCCCTGTGCATCGGCAAGAGCCTGGTTCCTTGCTGGCAGAAGCACGGCAAGCTTGTGATTGGTGGCGTGTGCCGAGGTTGCTCCGCAGCAGTTCCAGTCCTCGATTTCCTGAAGCTTGAGGCCGAGCAGGGCGCACATTTTTTTGACTGAAATATCATATTCACGTGCTGTTCCGCTCAGCGAACATCCCGGATAGTAGCCTATGGTCATACCGGGCTTGATTGATCGGGGAGCTTTTGCTGTGAACTCTTTCTTTATCGGACGTCGTTTTGGGGCGGGGAGGTGGGCCTCTCCTTTGGACGCTTCAAAAATTTTTGCAATCTGCTCCTTACCCTTCACTCCACCTTTACCGGTAAGGGTATGCAGCGGGTTGATCTTTCCGCTCATGATCATCTTGACGCCCGACTCAGCATCCTGAAGAAATGTTCTGGTGCGGAGCTTGTAGCTGTTGATGAGTGAGAGCTCCTCAAGACGGCCGTGTTTGCGCACGTTGTTGAGGAATGAGACGTGAAATGCGGTGACCAGTTTTTTTGACTTGTTTTGTGAAACAATGCCCTTATCAAGCGCCATAGCCCTGAGCGAGTCCATTGTTGCAGCAATATCCATGTTCTGTGGACATCGTGCAGTACAGGTCATGCAACCGACACAGAACCAGAGTGCTTCGCTTTTCAGGGCATCTTCAATATAGCCCGCCTGGACGAGACGCATGATTCTTGCCGGAGGACTATCCATGAATGTTCCTGCAGGACAGCCAGCAGTACATTTTCCGCACTGGTAGCAGCAGTTATAGTCGTTACCGGTGGACTCCTCAAGCTGATGCTTCAGGGTATCCTTTACTGTCATCTTGATTTTTGACACGTGGTATAGGTTACTTTACGTGGAGCGGGAAGCGAAAAGACGCCAACATAGCATGTTAAAGAAAATTACATTAATGTCAAATAATTCTGGCTCGATAATTTTCGTTGCTTTCAGATGAGCGCAGAGCGAAAAAACCCCGAGAGCCGCACCACCACTCTGTTTTCAGCATTTTATCTGTTCGACATCAGTTTCATTTTTTTTCAACGATTGTTAAGTAACATCAGCAGGAATCAATGCGTTCACTTCGTTTTAATTTTTTTTTGTACGTCGGCTGAAGCCAGAGAACAGCTCCTTTTCCGGTCTCGATACTCCTCAGAGTGACAAGCGGATGCTTTGAGGGTCCTGAGCGGGAAAATATCACGAAGGCCATTGATATGATACTCTTTTTGCTTATGATGGAGAGGCATTTCATTTTAGTATTATGAATTATTTTTTCATTACAAGATCATGTTTGATGAAATAGAGTTTGACAAGATCAAGCGTTTGCCCAAGTATGTTTTTGCTGCAGTCAATGAGTTGAAAATGGCTGAACGGCGTGCCGGAGAAGATGTTATTGATTTCTCAATGGGCAATCCTGATGGCCCGACTCCACAGCATATCGTCGATAAACTGATTGAAAGCATCAATAAACCAAGGACTCACGGCTATTCGGTCTCAAAGGGAATCTACAAGCTTCGTGGTGCGGTGGGAACCTGGTACAAACGCAAGTATAATGTTGACCTTGACCTCGATCGAGAGGTGGTTGCCACGATGGGCTCAAAAGAGGGCTATGTCCATCTTGTGCAAGCCATCACCAACCCCGGTGACCTTGCCATGGTGCCCGATCCCTGTTATCCCATTCACTCACAGGCATTCATTCTCGCCGGCGGCAACGTCCATCGCCTGAAACTCGAACTGAACGACGATTTTACCCTTGACGAAGAGGGCTTTTTCCGCAACATTGAAAAAGCGTTGCGCGAATCGTCGCCAAAGCCCAAGTATCTGGTGGTGAATTTCCCCAACAATCCTACAACGGCAACGGTTGAGCTTCCCTTTTATCAGA
>CAINOO010000228.1 GCA_903851535.1 uncultured Chlorobiaceae bacterium
GAAGGAGTTGTGCTCAACATGAAGTACTTCCAGTACCTTTCGCTGCTCTTTACCGAAATCTATCTCGACTGGTATTTCAACCATCGGCAGCAACTGCTTGATGGCCTGAATGACGGATTGCACTCCTACAATGCGGAGCAGGAGGTTGAGCACCACTTTCAGCCGTTTGATGCCGATGAGCTGAACAAGCTGGCATACTGGAATGCTACCGGCAGCGGCAAAACGCTGCTGCTGCACGTCAATATCCGGCAGTATCTTCATTACTTCCAGAGTGGCAACAGCGAGGTTTATCCAGACAAAATCATTCTGCTCACCCCAAATGAGGGGTTGTCACGTCAGCATCTGTCAGAATTGCAGCTCTCGGGCTTTGGCTTTTGCTCGCTGTTCGACAAAAATCGCAATGTTGTTCGGGGCACGGTTGAGATCATTGACATCAACAAGCTGGGTGATGAGATGGGGGAAAAGACGGTTGCGATTGAAGCGTTCGAGGGGAATAATCTGGTGCTGGTTGATGAGGGGCATCGTGGTACGGGGACAGCCGCCGGTGCCTGGATGAGCCGCCGTGAATCGCTTGTTCGTGGCGGGTTTGCGTTCGAGTACTCCGCGACTTTCGGTCAGGCCGTGGCAAAAGGGTTGACGGTGTTCAAGGCAGAAGATGAGCTGCGCAAGAAGAAATCGAAAGTGCTTTTTGAGACCACCAACCTGAAAAAGCTGGAGGCGGCCAAAAAGCAGCAGTTGGCGCTGACCAGTGATGAAAAGCGCAAGGCCCGAACGCTGGCAACCCGCGAAATTTATGCCAAAAGCATCCTGTTCGATTACTCCTACAAGTTTTTCTATGAGGATGGCTATGGCAAAGAGTCGCTGATTCTCAATCTGAAAGATAGGGATTATTTGGACGAGGATATTGCCCGCCAATACTTTACCGCCTGCCTGCTGAGCTTTTATCAGCAGCAATTTCTCTGGAGTGCACATCGGGCGAAGCTGACCGATTTCAACCTTGAAAAACCGCTCTGGATTTTTGTCGGTAATACGGTTTCCGGTGAAGATTCCGACATTCTCAATGTGTTGCAATTTCTGGCCGGATTTTTGAACGATGAAGCAAAAACCAAAGGGTGGATCAACGAGTTGGTGACCAATACCGCACGGTTGCTGGACGAAAAGGGGCGCAATATTTTTCATGACCGTTTTACTCCGTTAATGCAGAACAGCGCTGATGAGGTTTACAGCGACATTCTCAGAAAGTTGTTCAATAGTGATGCGCCGCAACGGCTGAAGGTGGTTAACCTCAAGAGCAGCAAGGGGGAGCTGGCGCTGCGAGTGGGCGACGCGGAGCCGTTTGGGCTGATCAATATTGGTGATGATTCGGGTTTCTTCAAGGAGGCGGAAAATCTATCATCGTTCGACACCGAACCTGATGACTTTGGCGGATCACTGTTCGGAACCCTCAACAGCAAAGAGAGCCGGTTGCATATCCTGATTGGGTCACGCAAATTCACGGAAGGGTGGAGCAGTTGGCGAGTTTCGACCATGGGGTTGCTCAACATGGGCAAGGGAGAAGGTTCGCAAATCATCCAGTTGTTCGGGCGCGGTGTGCGGTTGAAGGGCAGGGAGTACTCCCTCAAGCGCAGTACACCGGCACAGCGGCCGAAAGGGCTCCATCTGGAACGGCTTGAGACGTTGAACATTTTCGGCGTAAATGCCGGGTATATGGCCACCTTCAAGGAGTACCTGAAAGAGGAGGGCGTTACCAC
>CAINOO010000229.1 GCA_903851535.1 uncultured Chlorobiaceae bacterium
CGTGCTGTCAGCATGACGGAACGCGATGGCAACATCGTAATCGAAGGCGGCACCATCATCAACACGGGCTCTTTCTCCGCTTCCGCCATCAAGGCCAGAGGGAACAATCTTGTCGATGCCGGCCGATGGAGTGCAGAGGGCAGCACCAGTGGCGGCACCATACAAATTGATGCAGCGGGCAGCGTTGAGCAGACTGCTGCAAGCAAAATGGCTGTCGATGGTGGCAATGGCGGCAAGATCCACATCAATGCAGGAGAGAACCTCTACCTTTCCGGAACGCTCAGTGCAAACGGTCGTGCCGGAGAGGGCGGCCAAATCAGCCTCACTGCACTGCAAACACTCCTTGCCGGAGCCCGAATAGCATCTGATGGCCTGAGAGGAGGAGGCAAAATCTCTATCGGTGGAGGCTGGCAGGGCAAGGATGGCTCTCTCACCAATGCGTCAACCACCACGGTGACGAAAAACAGCATACTGACGGCTAACGCCCTTGATAGTGGCAACGGCGGTACGGTGGTGCTTTGGTCAGAACTCTCCACCACCTGTGCCGGGTCCATAGAGGCCATGGGAGGCCGCAACAGTGGAAACGGAGGAGAGGTCGAGGTATCAAGTCATGAAAAGCTCACCCTCTCCGGTCAGGTCATGACGGGCGCACCTCATGGCGAATATGGCTACCTGCTGCTTGATCCGCAAAACATCATCATCGATTCCACGACCATTATACCCCTCTTCTCCCTTATTTCCCTGCCTGACACAAACCCGTCAACAGGTGATGAGCATGGCTCCGGCACCATCCTTGAACTGGGCAACGGCAATATTGTTGTTGCCAGCCCCCTCGACGACTTCGTCGCAACCGATGCTGGTGCGGTCAGACTGTACAAGCCGGATGGCACCTTGCTCTCAATGCTCTGCGGTTCCAACGCCAATGACCTTGTAGGAGAAACTCTGACCCCCCTCGGCAGCAGCAACAATGCAGTCACCTTGACCCATCAATGGTCGAATGCAGGTCTGGCTGATACCGGTGCAGCCACCTGGATCGATGGAACCACAGGTCTCAGCGGGGTAGTATCCGAAACCAACAGCCTGGTAGGTTCTTCGGCCAATGATGGTGACTCATCCCGTGTTATTGCGCTGACAAACAACAATTACGTCATAAGCACTCCCGGATGGGACAACGGTGCCGCCACCGATGCTGGCGCGGTTACCTGGGGAAATGGATTATCCGGTACGGTTGGGGTCATCAATGCAACAAAGAGTCTCACCGGTTCCAGCAAAAACGATAAAGCTGGAACGGTAACAGCTCTGAGTAATGGCAATTATGTTGTATCCACCCTGCTGTGGGACAAGGGAACCATCGCAAATGCTGGAGCAGTGACATGGGGTGATGGTTTTTCAGGCACAAAAGGTGTAATAAGCGCAGCAAACAGTCTGGTCGGCACAAAAACAGGTGATCAGGTTGGCAGCGTAACAGCACTTGCGAACGGAAACTTCGTCGTAAGCGCGCCGACCTGGGACAACGGTTCTCTCACCAATGCGGGTATGGTGACCCTGGTAAACGGATCCACCGGTACCTTCGGGACAATCAGCGCAGCGAAAAGCCTGGTCGGTTCAAAAAAAGAGGACAAGGTTGGCGGAGAGGTAACGGCATTGGTCAACGGAAACTACGTCGTTACCTCCGCAACCTGGGACAACGGAACAACCACCGACGCTGGTGCTGTCACATGGGGGAATGGTGTCAGCGGTACCGTTGGAACAATAAGCGCAGCAAACAGTCTGGTTGGTTCTGCGAGCGGTGACCTTGCCTCATCTCATGTTACGGCACTGGCCAATGGCCATTTCGTCGTTAACTCCCCCGGCTGGGACAATGGTACGGTTATCGACGCGGGGGCTGTGACCTGGGGCAGTGGAGTCGGCGGTACCATCGGGACAATCAGCACAGCCAACAGTCTTGTTGGTTCAACAGCAAAGGATATGCTTGGTTCAACAATCACCGCACTGAGCAATGGCAATTTTGTGCTGGCTTCGCCAAATTGGGACAATGGCTTGGCCATCGACGCAGGCGCTGTAACCTGGGGTAATGGTCTTGGGGGAACTGTCGGAACAATCAACGCGGTCAACAGCTTGATCGGTTCTGCAACAAATGATGGCACCCGCTTTAACATAACACCACTTACAAATGGCAATTATGTCGTTGGCGCGCCATTTTGGGATCATGATGCAGCAACCGATGCAGGAGCGGTAAGCTGGGGAAATGGTCTCGGCGGCACCGCAGGGGTAATCAGCGATGCCAACAGTCTGGTGGGATCGACCAAAAATGACCATGCCGGATCAGACGCTTCGGGAGCCAACATGGTGACTGCATTGAGCAATGGCAATTACGTCGTTTCTTCGACAGAATGGGACAGGGAGACAACTGCCAACGTCGGTGCGGTAACCTGGGGTGATGGTTTGGGCGGCACTGTCGGAGTGATCAGCGGTACAAACAGTCTGACAGGATCAAAAACAGGCGATCATGTCGGGAGTGTCACTGCACTGCCAGACGGCCACTACGTGGTCTCCTCGCCCCTGTGGAACAATGGCTCCATCACCAACGCGGGCGCTATAACCTGGCTGAGTGGACTCGGCAGCACCGCCGGAGAGATCAGTTCTTTGAACAGCTTGGCGGGTTCAGATAAAGAGGGGCAACTGGGCATTGGCGGCATTACACCGCTCAGCACAGGCAGCATGGCCGGAAGTTTTGTTGTCAGCTCTTCCAACTGGTCAAATAAAACCGGCAAAGTCGATATTTTTACACCAATTATCGAGCATGAACCGGTGCAGCAGCAATACTCCTTCAATCCCGATAAAGACTACAGCTTCACTCCGGGCCAGATCACCGAACTGCTCAATGCGGGTGAAAATGTTATCCTGAAGGCAAATAACGATATCACCATCAATTCAGCCATTCTTGCCAACAACCCGCTGGGCAGTGGCGGCCATCTTGAGCTGCATGCCGGGAAAAGCATTCTGGTCAATGCCAATATCTCGACCGATAACGGCAACCTGACTATGGTATCCAACGACAGGCACACCAACGGAGTCGTTGACACCGGACGCTCGACCGGTCAGGCGACCATCACCATGGCTCCAGGCACCTCCATTGACGCAGGCTCGGGAAAGGTCACCATCGAACTGCGCGACGGAGCGGGCAACAGCAACAGGGAGAACGGTGACATCACCTTGCGCAGCATTACGGCTGGCACCATCAGCGCCGTGAACTCGGGGCCGACAACCGATTCCGGCATTACCCTTGCATCAGGATCTCTCACTGCGAGCGCCTCAAGTGGCAGCAGCATCATGCTCGCCGGCCATGATTTCATCAACAGCGCAGATGCGATACTCTCCACCGCAGGAACCGCTCGATGGTTAGTCTATGCAGCCGACCCCGACGCAATTATCAAGGGCGGACTGAGAGCCGACTTTCGTCACTACGGAGCAAGCTACAACAACTACCCGCCTCTCAATGCAAGCCAATCCGGCAATGGCTTTATCTTCATCGGCCTTCCACGCCTGAACAATTCAACTGTGAGCTGGCTCGCTGATGCACAGCAGGGCTGGCGGAGTGTGCTTACCGGTAAAACCATTTTGAACAGCTTTAATCGGGCAATCAGCGCCATAAGCAAAAGCAATACCATACAGAAAAAATCAGGTTATACCGCCGCAAAAAGGTATGAGAAGAGTGATGGTATTGCTGTCAACACCATAGAGGTACCGAAAAATGCTGATGCATTTTTTATCTTCCCTCTCCCTGCCAGCTTGTTCCACCACAGCAATCCTGATGCGATTGTCTCCCTTGAAGTACTGTCTGCCGATGGTTCATCAATACCCTCATGGATGACGTTTGATGCAAATCGCAAGGTCATAAGCGGAAAAGTACCAAAAGAGGCAAAAGAGAGCTACCAGATAGAACTCATCGCCAAAGACCGGTTTGGTGACAAGAGACGGTCGATTCTGCTGATAAAAACAGGATAACAACCTCAAAAAATGTTGCCGGTAATAACCCCGGTATGCACGTACCTGTCGATAAATTATATGGAGTCCACCATGACGGCACCACTGAAAATTCTCCTCGTCACATCAGCCTTTGCTGCAAGCAGCGCGTTTGCTGCTGATGTTCCTGATGCTGGCCGCTTTCTCAGGGAGAGCACTCCCCCGCCATCCCTTGAGCCACAAAAGGAGATGCCGACTTTTCCGCATCCGCTGACACAAAAACAGCCGTCAGAAGGCGACGCCCTGATCAAAATAACCGGGTTTACCTTTGTGGGCAACACACTCTTTTCGGGTGATGAGCTTTCAGCGCTTATGTCGGGCAGCATCGGCAAAGAGATGACGTTTGGCGCCCTGCATGATGCCACCGCAGCAATAACCCATGCTTACCGAAAAAAGGGGTATTTTCTCGCATCACTCTTTTTCCCCCGACAAACAGTAAAACCAGGCGAGCCAGTTGTCATTGAGATTGTTGAAGGTCTCCTTGAAAAAATAGTTGTTGTCACAAAACCGGTTAACACCAGGATACGGAAGTCTCTCCTCGAAAGCTATGCCAACGAAGTACCCCGCGAGCGACCGCTTGAAGAGGGCTCCCTTACCTCCATGGTCATGAGAGTCAATGAACTCCCCAATATCTCGTCCCGAATCCTGCTCGAACCAGGATCCAGACCCGGCACAACACAGGCAACCCTTGAAGTCACCGAAGAGCGACCCTACAGCTTTTCACTCGACCTCGACAACTTC
>CAINOO010000230.1 GCA_903851535.1 uncultured Chlorobiaceae bacterium
AGAGATGAGGCTCTCTTCGACAAGATCATTGGCATAATAGCTTTTGACTGCGCAGCGACCGAGCAGCTCAGCCATAAGTGCACCTGAGCCTGAGCCCACTTCGAAAACACGCTCAAACGATCGGCCCGGCACCTGCTGGCAAATGATCTCTGAAAGTTCTCGAGCCATCGCTTTCTGTACCACAGCATGGCGACCATAACTGAAAAGCGTACGGCTAAAACGGTCACGAACCAGTTGTTTATCAATCAACGGATGCATGCAAGTACCTCCTGCAGGTTCCTGAAATGAAAAAAGGGAAAATGGGGCATATCGGTTATCATGGTTTGACGATGACCTTTCCATGCGCAGCACTGCTGCCCTGCAGGAAAAACAAGATCACGCCCTCCAATAATGGTATGGTCATAACGCCATGCGGCTCCACCTGCAGGGCCCTCCGCCAGAAAATGCTCCTGCAATTGCTCCAACTCTTGCTGCTGATCTTCCGTACTGCGGTCGGGAGAGATGGAGCAAAAAAGAGCGAGTGCTTCGTCAGAACAACACATCCTGCGATTGAATCGGGTTCGGTTCTTTTCAGACCAGGTGTCGAGGGTTGCCTGAAAAACCCGGGGGTTGATCCCTCTCTCTGCATTGACCGGATAAAGGGTACCATTGATGGCAATTGAGCGTTCTATCGGGGGCAGTTCAACATGCTGCGCTGCCCAGACACCAAATGACCAGGCTATAACGGTTATGCGGCCATAACGGCTTGCCTCACTCATAAAGCGCGGCTCTGCCTCCAGGGTTCGGTAGTCGTAACAGAGCAGCAAGTCAGCATCAAACCCGCCAGGAAGCGACTCGGCGAGAAGATGGTCGCCAATACGGCGATCCATGCCCCAACCGTTGAAAAAAAGCAGGAGCTCTTCAGCCCCCTCGTTTCTGATCCATACTGTTTTCATGCAAACATTATCCTTCCGATGAGTTCCGCTATCCCGTCAAGATCTTCCCATTGCAGCGTCGAGCGGAGCGAAATGCGGATACGGGCACTCTTTTCCGGAACGGTAGGTGGACGCACCGGCAAACAGAGGAAGCCTGCATCACGGAGGCTGGCAGAGAGAGCAACAGCAAGCGCATTGCTTCCGCAAATCACCGGGACAATATGGCTTTCGCCCGGAACATCAAGTGAGAGGGCAACAAGCTCACGGCGCAGCCTCGATGCAAGCTGCAAAAGCACCTGACGTTCCCTGCTCATGGATGCCTGCCGCTCAAGGGTGAGCAAACTCCAGCCGAGGATGGCTGGGGGCAGCGCCGTGGTAAAAATAAAGGAGCGCATGGTATTGACCAGGTACTCCCTGAAAAGGGTGCTCATCACAGCATAGGCTCCCGTCGAGGCGAGCGCCTTGCCGAATGTCCCGGTGATGATATCAATCTGCTGCACCACACCCGCCGTTTCACAGAGGCCGAGACCGCGCTCTCCAAAGACTCCGACACCATGCGCTTCATCAACAACAAGCACTGCGCCGTATTTCTCTTTCAGGGCAACAAGCCTTGAGAGATCGGCAAGGTCTCCATCCATGCTGAAGACCGATTCGGTGACGATGAATATCTGGCGATAGCGTCCAGCGGCTCCCGCCAGCAACTCTTCAAGGTGGTCGTAGTCGAGGTGACGGTAGCGCTGGTAAGGAGCTTCGGCAATTTTCATGCCGTCAATAATGCTTGCGTGGTTCTTCCGATCACTGAGCACAAGATCGTGACGACCGCAAAGCGCCGGAATTATGCCAATATTGGCATGATAGCCACTGTTGAAAACCAGCGCTGCTTCACGACCATAAAGCGCAGCAAGGGCCCTTTCCAACTGGTCGTAGAGAGGATGATTGCCCGTCAAAAGGCGGGAGGAGGAGCTGGTCATGGCATAGGCCCTCTCCCGGAGCTCTTCCATGTAACGGGCAAGCAATTCCCGATCATCACCAATGCCAAGATAGTCGTTTGAGGAGAGGTTCAACAGAGGCTGGCCACCCACTGTGATATGGATGCCATGCCTCGCTGTGATATCGGGAAGTACCCGGTAGCGGCCGAGGTGGTGAAGCTCTTCGAGCTCCCGCTGGATCCGTTCCTGAAACTGCATGACGGTGCTTCCTTAGTTAAACGTTGCAATCTGGTTGGCAAAGCGGTCATCATCAGCGATATCCCGTCCGCGTGTGGTCAAATAACCACCAGTAAGATAACCGTTTGCACCCGACAGCATCAAAAGTCCCTGAAAATCTTTCATGATGGTCTCCCGGCCAGCGGCAAACTTGATGATTTTATGGGGATGTGCAAGACGACAGATGGCAAAGGTTTTTACAATGTCAGCCACAGAAACCGGCTCTTGCTTTGCAAGGGGAGTCCCTGCGATTGGTACCAGCACATTGAGCGGTATGACGGAAACATCGAGTTCCTGAAGGGCAAAAATCATGGCAATGCGATCCTGCATGGTTTCGCCAACACCCATAATGCCTCCGCAGCAGACCGAGATGTTGTTCTTTCTCAATAATTTGATGGTCTCAATCCGCTCTTCGATGCCATGCGTATCGGCGATAAGCTCGCTGTACCGGTCGGGCGCAACCTGGATATTGATGTTGTAATGGGCAATGCCGTGCGCTGCGAGTGCCGCCGCAGGCTCTTCGCCCAACATGCCAAGCGAGGCGCAGACACTCAGTTCCGGCAGTTCCGCATGGAGGCGGTCAATCATGTCGAGCACACGCTGAAACTCCGCATTTATCCGTTTATAGCCGTAACCACTGGTCACAATGCCGAAGTGGGTAACTCCTGCGGAGAAACAGTTCCGAGCTTCAATCAGCACAGACTCGGCATCCACCAGATCATAGACCTCAATATCGGCCCGATTGTGGCGCGACTGTGCGCAAAAGCGGCAGTTTTCACCGCATACTCCAGATTTGGCATTCATGATAGAGCAGGCATGAAGCGCCTCAGGGCCGCTTCCGTAACGATTTTTGACTTTGTTGGCCAGCGAAGCCAAATCAAGCGCAAGCTCCCCCGGCAACTCTGCAAGCAGCAGGGCTTCGGCATGAGTGATCGGTTCACCGCTCTCA
>CAINOO010000231.1 GCA_903851535.1 uncultured Chlorobiaceae bacterium
CTGCAATAAATTATGCTTTGCCGTTAGAGCCGAGAACGTTTATGATCTTGTGAACATAAAGTTTTTTAAGAGCATCACGGGCTGGACCAAGATACTTCCTCGGATCAAATTCTTCGGGTTTTTCATCAAACACTTTACGGATAGCGGCTGTCATGGCAAGACGACCATCGGAATCAATATTGATTTTGCATACCGCAGATTTGGCGGCAAGACGAAGCTGGTCTTCGCTGATACCAATTGCATCCTTCAGTTTTCCACCATGCTCATTGATTGTTTTAACCAACTCCTGCGGAACGGAAGAGGAACCATGCAACACAATAGGAAATCCGGGAATACGGTGTTCAATTTCGGTAAGAATATCGAGGCGGATTTTCGGATCTTCGCCTGGTTTGAACTTGAAGGCACCGTGTGAGGTACCGATTGAAATAGCAAGACTGTCAACACCGGTTTTTGCCACAAAATCCTCAACTTCTTCCGGCTGGGTATAGGTATGGTGAGCCGCAGAAACCTCATCCTCAATACCGGCCAGAACACCAAGCTCACCCTCAACGGTAACATCGTACTGATGAGCGTAAGCGACAACTTTTTTGGTCAGTTCAATGTTATCCTCGTAAGAGAGATGTGAGCCATCAATCATCACGGAAGAAAAACCGGAATCGATGCAATCCTTACAGAGTTCAAAGCTGTCACCATGATCGAGATGAAGCACGATGGGAATGGCACTGCCAAGTTCAGCGGCGTAAGCTACGGCTCCCTGGGCAAGGTAGCGAAGCAGGGTTTCATTTGCATAACTTCTGGCCCCTTTCGAGACCTGCAGAATGACGGGAGAGTTTGTTTCAACACAGGCGAGGATGATAGCCTGCATCTGCTCAAGATTGTTGAAATTGTAAGCCGGGATTGCGTAACCGCCCGTCACAGCTTTTTTGAAAAGTTCCCGGCTGTTGCACAGACCAAGTTCTTTATAACTGATTTTTTTCTTTTCCATTGATAGCTTCTCTTTTATTTATTATTATGTGCGGCAATTTTTCTTCAGGATTTCTGCTGGTAAAGACTTGCCAAGTGCTCTCCAATATACGTATATTTGGTTTCTCATTCAAGAACAGCTTGAAATACTGCCGTTAAACCTTTGAATCACCACGCAAAAAAAATGGTTAGAAAAAATCTCCTTCTCATGGTTATGGCATTGGGAAGTACTGTACCGTTATCGACAATACATGCAGTAAATACTGCTCCAGCCGTAACAGTCGTGACACTCCGACCGACGGCTGGCGAGGAGGAGGCCAGCAAATATATCAGTCAATATCTTTTGCAGAACCACTACAGAAAAATATCAGTCAATGACTCTCTTTCTCAACAGATACTCAATCGCTATATCGATAATCTTGACGGCAGCAAAAGCTATTTTGTAGCAAGCGAAGTTGAAAGCCTCCGGCATGTTTACGGAAACCGTCTTGATGATGAATTTCTTGCAGGCAAGGTAAATTCCGGATTTGGTGTCTATAACTTTTTTCTTAAACGTGCCAAAGAAAAAATGCGATACATGAAGGCAGCGGCAGATACCGTGCGTTTCAACTTTTCAATACCTGAAACCCTTGACCTTGATCGAAAAAGCGATCCTTGGCCAGCCGACAGGCGTCAACTCGCCGAGTTGTGGAAAAAAGAGCTGAAATACCAGTGGCTCAACCTTAAATTTTCAGGAGGAAATAACAAGAGTATTCGGGAGACGCTTGAAAGAAGCTTTACGACCCGTTTGAACCTTCTGAACCGCCAGAAGCCCGAAGATGCTTTCCAGGCCTACACATACGCCTTAACAACATCGTTTGACCCCCATACCAATTATTTTTCTCCGGATGAATATGAAAATTTTCAAATAGACATGAGTCGCTCTCTTGAGGGAATCGGGGCAAAACTCCAGACCGAAAGCGAGTATACTGTCGTTAATGAGGTTATTGCGGGGGGGCCGGCATTCAAGAGCAACACACTGAAAAAAGGGGATAAAATTATTGGAGTTGGCCAGGGAAAGAGTGGTGAAATTGTGGATGTCTTTGGATGGAGAATCAACGATGTGGTAAAATTGATCCGTGGAAAGAAAAACACCATTGTTCGCCTGAAAATTTTTCCGGCAAGCCAGAACGGACGTGGTCCCGACAAAATAGTGACACTGATACGGGAGAAGGTAGACTTGCAGGAACAGGCTGCGAAAAAAAGCATTATTACACAAAATGGAGAGCGCATTGGTGTTATTACCATCCCTTCATTTTACCTTGATTTCGAAGGCCAACAGCAGAACACCGGTAATTTCAACAGCACAAGCCGTGATGTAGCCCGTATACTGAATGAACTGAATACTGAACATGTCGATGGCATTGTCATTGATCTTCGTGATAACGGTGGCGGCTCGCTTGAAGAGTCTGTGAATGTCACAGGACTTTTTATTCCTACAGGCCCGGTGGTGCAGATCAGCAACTCCTCAGGGGGTAAAATGGTACTCAGGGATGAAGACCGCAGGGTACTCTATAATGGTCCACTTGCCGTGCTTGTCAACCGTTACAGTGCATCTGCATCTGAAATATTTGCTGCCGCAATCCAGGATTACGGACGTGGTATTATTATTGGCGAGAGAACCTTCGGCAAGGGGACTGTTCAAAGCCTCAAAAAACTTTCTGAACTAAGGCCATTTGCTTTTTTTGGAAAACAGCCTGAACTCGGCGAGATTAAACTTACCATTGCAAAGTTTTACCGGATATCGGGAGGAAGTACTCAGCATAAGGGTGTCATACCCGACATTGTCATGCCCTCAATGATTGACACCTCGGCTGTTGGAGAAGACACCTACAGCAGCAGTCTGCCATGGAGCACTATCTCTCGATCATTTTATCGTCCGACAGCAGAGGTCAGCCAGGAAGAGATTGCACTGCTCCGCCAAAAGCA
Organism: uncultured Chlorobiaceae bacterium; assembly: GCA_903851535.1. GTDB lineage: Bacteria > Bacteroidota > Chlorobiia > Chlorobiales > Chlorobiaceae > Chlorobium. The sequence goes on from CAINOO010000231.1 coordinate 2,932, forward strand.
TCAGGAACGTGCATTGAAAAGCCGGTATTACCAAAATTACCTGCATGACTTGAATACACTGAACCAGATTCGCAAAAAAAAGGCGGTATCACTTCAGGACTCGGCCTTCAAGTCAGAAATAGAGAAAATAAAGCAGATTGAGGGTCAATGGGTTGTGGATCAGGATTCAACCAAAAGCCAGAACAAGGATGTGTTGCTCAACCAGTCAGCCGCAGTTGTTTCTGACCTGGCAGGTCTTAAGGCAACCCAGCGCCACACCGTTACCCGGACTTTGCCTTCACTGAATTAATACTTGTTGAAAGAAAACCGGGCGGGGTGCGTACTACAGTCAATGAGAATGAAGTTAAATCTTTTTTGAAAAAGGTTTTATCGATAACGTAAACGTTTAGGGAGAATTACCATGTTTGGACTGGGTGGTCAGGAGTTGTTGCTTATCCTGTTTGTCGTCCTGTTATTTTTTGGCCCTTCAAAACTGCCGGAGTTGGCCAGGGGTCTCGGCAAAGGAATGAGGGAGTTTAAAAAAGCACAGACCGATCTTGAAAACGAATTCAACAAGGCCGTTGATACTGCAGCCTCAACAGATGAAAAAGATGTTTCGGAAAAAAAGACAACATAAAACATAAAACAAGTAGATGCGCAAAGAAATATTGTTTCTGAAGAAATATTTAAAAAATCCCCAGAGTGTTGGTTCTGTCATACCTTCATCAGATTTTTTGGCAAAAGCTATCTTTAAGTCAATTAAAGAGCTCGATCAAACCTCGGTCATTGAGATCGGCGCAGGAACCGGAGCGATTACAAAGCATATCTCAAGCCTGAATCCGGTATTGGTTGAAATAGACAAGGAGTTCTGTGCTGTGCTCCGGCAGAATTACCCCCATTTGAAGACGATCAATTCCTGTGCGTTGGAGCAGTTAAAAAAAGTTGACGAACGGTTCGGACTGGTACTCTCAATTCCCTTGATCAACAATCCGTTCAAATCATCATTTATTCCCATCATCAATACACTTTATGGCAATGGTCTTCTCAAATGGTGTGTGATGTATACTTATGGCCTCAATAACCCTCTTGGTGAGGTTGATTTTCAGAATAAAGTAAGAAGGCGGTTTGTCATCAAAAACATTCCACCTGCCTCTGTCTGGGTTTACTCATAAGATTATCGTACAACGACAATGCTGAGAAAAAGTCTCTTTCTTTTTATGGTTGCGGCAGGAAGTGTTACTCCACTTTTTGCCAGAAACAGCGCAGAGCCAGCCTCACCCAAAGTTGCGACAGTCCTCAAGCCGACTGCCGCAGAAAAAGAAGCTGGTAACTATATCAGTAAATATCTGTTGCAGAACCACTACAGGAAGGTTGCGGTCAATGACTCCCTGTCCCGGCAGATTTTTAACCGTTATATCGATAATCTTGACGGCAGCAAAAGCTACTTTTTGGCAAGCGATGTTGAACGTCTCAGAAAGAATTACGAGAACAAGATTGATGACGAATTTCTTGCCGGCAAAGCGACGATCGGGTTTGACATTTACAACCTCTTTCTTATACGGGCCAGGGAGAAAATGCGGTACATGATGGCTGCTGCAGATACGGTTCATCTTGACTTTTTATCACCGGAGGCCCTTGATCTTGATCGGAAAAGCGACCCGTGGCCTGCTGACCTGCGTCAGTTGACTGAACTTTGGAGAAAAGAGCTGAAATATCAGTGGCTCAACCTGAAATACTCCGGAGAAAGTAACAAGGCAATTCGGGTGACGCTTGCAAAAAGCTTTAAAAGCAGACTGAATCTTCTGAACCGCCAGAAACCGGAAGATGCTTTTCATGCCTACACCTACGCGTTGACAACATCGTTCGATCCCCATACAAACTATTTTTCTCCGGACGAATATCAAAACTTTCAGATCGACATGAGTCGATCAATCGAGGGGATAGGGGCCAAACTTCAGACAGAAGGGGAATATACCGTTGTCTATGAGCTCATTCCGGGTGGACCGGCACTCAAAAGTAATACACTGAAAAAAGGGGATAAAATTATTGGTGTCGGCCAGGGGAGAGCCCGGGATATTGTTGATGTCTCCGGTTGGAGAATTAATGACGTGGTTAAGCTGATCCGGGGGAAAAAAGGCACCATTGTCCGACTGAAAATTTTGCCGGCAAGCCAGGGCGGACGCGGGCCGGAGAAAATAGTTGAACTTACACGCGACAAGGTCAACCTGCAGGAACAGGCCGCCCGGAAAAGCATTATTGTGCAGGATGGAAAAAAAATCGCTGTTATTACCATACCCTCGTTTTATCTTGACTTTGAAGGTGAGCAGCAAAATACCGGCAATTACAACAGCACAAGTCGCGACGTTGCCCGTATTCTTGAGGAACTGAATGCAGAGCATGTTGATGCTGTCATTGTTGATCTTCGTGATAATGGTGGCGGTTCGCTTGAAGAGTCTGTAACGGTTACCGGACTCTTTATACCAAGTGGACCCGTTGTTCAGATCAGTAACTCAACTGGCGGAAAAATGGTACTCAAGGACGAAGATAGCAGGGTACAGTATAGTGGTCCGCTTGCCGTGCTGGTCAATCGTTACAGCGCATCAGCATCAGAAATTTTTGCAGCAGCCATACAGGATTACGGCCGCGGTGTTATTCTGGGGGAGAGGACATTCGGAAAGGGAACCGTTCAAAGCCTCATCAAGCTTTCTCGGCCAGACTCTTTTGCTGGAAAGCGGCCTGAGCTGGGAGAAATAAAACTTACCATAGCTAAGTTTTACCGGATCTCGGGAGGCAGTACACAACATAAGGGGGTCGAGGCGGATATTACCATGCCCTCGATGATTGACACGGCAAGAATTGGCGAGGATACCTATACCAGCAGTCTGCCCTGGAGCACACTCACTCCCTCATTTTATACCCCTACTGCCGACATCAATCCGGGAAAAATTGAGATCCTCCGGCAAAAATTTCAGGAACGATCATCGAAAAATTCCCTCTATCAGAGCTATCTGCGTGATTTGGATACCCTTGATCACATTCGTAAAAAAAAGGCCGTATCACTTCAGGATGCAACGGCCAAATCGGAAACAGAGACGATAAAAAGGATAGAAAAAGAGTGGATCAAAGAGCCTGAAGCCACCAAAGAGCCGAGCAAGGACGCTGTTCTCAACCTCTCGGTGGCCGTTGCTGCTGATCTGGCAGAGCTTGAGAGCGTACAGCCGCCCGCAACAACTCTGCCGTTATCACATTAAAGCTCTTTTCTGGCAATCGCAATCTGGAGGGCAACCGAGTCAAAAGAGCAACTGCCATGGGTTTTTTTTGAGTTCACACTCACATCTGCCTTGAGGCAGTCGTAGATATCCGGCTCAAAAGCATCGCAAAACTCCCTGAACTTTTCTATCGGAATGTTCGGCAGGGTAACATCCGAAGCGATGCTCCAGGTAACAATTTTACCGGTAATACGGTGGGCATCGCGGAACGGAATCTGACGCCGAACCAGATATTCCGCTATTTCTGTCGCAAGACTGAGATCTTCGGCAGTCAGTTTTGCCAGTCGATCCTCCTTCAGCTTGGTATGCTCAAGCAGTTTGGCAAAGATGGTGACACTTCCGATCGTTGTCTCTGCGCTGTCGAACAGAGGCTGTTTATCTTCCTGCATATCGCGATTGTACGAAAGCGGAAGCCCCTTCATGATGGTCAGCATGGCCATAAGATTGCCGTAAACCCTTCCTGTTTTGCCCCTGACCAGCTCGGCGATATCGGCATTTTTTTTCTGTGGCATGATTGATGACCCCGTTGCAAAAGCGTCGCTGATCTCAAGATAGCCGAACTCGTAAGAGCTCCAGAGAATCAGGTCTTCAGCAAACCGCGACAGGTGCATCATGATCATGGAACAGTCAGAAATGAACTCAATAACAATGTCACGATCACTGACTGCATCAATACTGTTTGCAAAAAGATCGTCAAAACCAAGCAGTACCGCGGTTCTTTCCGCATTGAGCGGCAGAGTGCTTCCGGCAAAGGCTGCGGCACCGAGAGGAGAGATATTAACCCTTTTCATGAGATCATGCAGCCGCTGACGATCGCGGTTGAACATGTTGAAATAAGCCAGATAGTAGTGCCCGGCAGAAATTGGCTGGGCACGCTGCAGGTGGGTATAACCGAAGATAATGGTTTTGTGATAACACTCTGCCTTTTCAACAAGAACCCCTAAAAGTCCTCCAAGAGCATCCTGAAGTTCGGTAATCTGGCGGCGCATGTAGAGGCGGGTATCGGTTGCAACCTGATCGTTTCGACTCCGGCCAGAATGAAGTTTGCCAGCGACAGCTCCAACCTTTTCCTTCAGCCTGTTCTCAATAACCGTATGAATATCCTCATCCTCCCAATGAGGCAGAAGTGTGCCGCTCGTAAGTTCCTCCTCAATCTCCCTGAGTCCGGCAATGATTTTGGCAGCATCCTCAACACTGACAATATGTTGTTCGGAAAGCATGGTAACATGGGCAATGGAGCCCTGAATATCCTCACGATAGAGCTTCTTGTCGACATGAACCGACGAAGAAAACAAAAGTGCATCGCGGTCAAAGGGTAAGGAAAATCGGCTCTGCCAGAGCAATTCTTTCTTGCTGTTCATAAAAATTTTGGTTTTTTGGGAGTTGAACTGTCAGGCAAAATAGCAAATTTTATTCTTTTGCCTTCCTTCCGATTCCTGTAGTCCGCTCACGACGCAGAGCTTTTTTTGATGTCGATTACCCGCAACGTTCGGAAACCGTTAATAAGGCAACAGGCAAGTCACCTGTTGGCGCTCTATAGAGGATTAATGGAATTAAACTATTATTCAAAGAAAATGGTACCTTCCTCTTATACTGGGAGAACGTTGATTGCTGCATGTCAAAACGGCAGAGAACCGACTACCCGTTCGAGATTATCAGATGGTATTGCACAAACACTTCAGAACACTCCCATGCAGGAAGAAAAAAACGAAAATAATCAAACGAGAGTGGCCAAAGCTCAACAGTTCGATAATAGTATTCCTGTTCTGTTTGATTCCTATCCTGAACCGGTTTTTATTGTCAGTCGTGACGGAACGATACTTGAAGCCAACGGTGCCTTTGCGTCAAAGTTTGGCAAATTCCCGGAAGAGTGCCTGGGTGCCAACATATACGTGTTGCTTTCCTGTGATCTGTTAATGCCTGAACTTGCAGCACAATGCAGAAAAATCACAGAAGAGGTTCTGCGCACAGGCAAGCCACTCTCTTTTGATGATCTGCAGGATGGGCAGGCCTACCGCTCAACACTCTATCCTCTCCGCTCTTCAGAAGGTGATATCACCCGCTTACTGATTATGGCTCAAAATGTCACCTCGCACAAAAGAATTGTGCATGATGTGGAAAATAAACAGCGCTTCATTCAGACACTTATTGATGCCTCCCCCGGGGTATTTTGTATGGTTGATAAAAACTGGCGATTTACTGCATGGAATGCTTGTATGCGCGACGAAATTCTCTGTAAATCAGACGGAGAGATTGCAGGCAGTGATGTTATATCAATTATTTATCCAGGCGACCGACCTCTGATCCAGCAACAAATTCGGAATGTCATGACCGAAGGCGTTGAAGAGCACGCTGAAGTGAGGGTTCTGTGTGGTGGTGGTTCAACAATCCGATGGTTTGTCCTGAAGGCCAAAAGACTCCTTATCGACGAAAATTTCTTTTTGATAGCAACTGGTATTGACATCGATGAGCGAAAGCAGGTCGAATACGCCTTACAACTCAGCGAAAAGAAGTTCCGCACGATTACGGAGCAGTTGGATGGAGAGGTCTTTATCTGTAATCAGGAAGGAATCTTCACCTATGTATCTCCAGGCTCCACAAAAATCTCGGGCTTTAAGCCAGAGGAGATGATTGGCCATCGATTTACCGAGTTTCTCTCCGAAAAGGAGATTCCAGAGGCCATCAAAAGTTTTTCCGAAATACTGTCCAATACTTCGCAGAAAAAGGTTATTGAACACTGCATGAAAAGAAAGGACGGTTCGACGTATTGGGGAGAACTGCATGTTCAGCAATATGAGAACGAGGAAAATTCCGGCACGATCGGCTTCTGCGTTGATGTCACCAGACGCAAACGCTATGAATCCTTTACGGAATTCCGCCTGCGTATTCTCAAAATGGCAGAGTCACATTCGACAGAGGAGCTTCTCAGGGCCACACTCGACGAAGCTGAACAGCTTACAGGGAGTCCCATTGGTTTCTGCCATTTCATCGAAGACGATCCGGTCTTTCCCTCCCTGAGGGTTGTGGCATCGAATATTCAAAAAACGATGCACGGGATGAATAGCAGTGATATGGCACATCCGTCACTGGCTGACTCGGGTTTATGGGCCTCCGTGATGAAGCATAAGCAGGCATTGATTACCAACAATTACAGCTCGGAGGATCATGGAATCAGGTTTGCGGATGGCCATCCCCAAATCACCCGCACGCTTGTCGTTCCCATGATTCAGGCGGGCAAAGTGATGGCCGTTCTTGGAGTAGGAAACAAACCGGTGGACTATAATGATGATGATCTTACTCTGTTGCGTACCCTGACCTCTATCGCCTGCGATATTGTCTCCCGCAAACATGCAGAAATGCAGGCAAATGAGATGCAGGAAATACTTGCTCAATCGCAAAAAATGGATCTTGTCGGACAACTTGCCTGTGGAATCGCCCACGACTTCAACAATATGCTTGGCGTTATCCTCGGTAACATAGAAATGGCTCTGGATCAAACAGAGACTCTTGAAGAGCCGTTGCAATACAACCTCAAAAATATTCTTGCAGCAACAAACCGATCAGCAAACCTTACCCGTCAACTCCTTTCCTTTGCCCGAAAAGAGACGATAATGCCCATAGTTCTCGAACTGAATGCCCTGGTCGAAAAGATGCTCACCGTTCTGAGACAAATGATAGGTCATAATATCACCATTATCTGGAAACCCGACACGGCACCTGCTTTGGTAAAAGCTGATCCCGCACAACTTGACCAGATTCTCATCAATCTTTGTCTCAATGCCCGTGATGCCTTTGACAACGGTGGCGGCATCATCACCATCGAAGTTGGCAAATTCTGTGATCACAAAATTCTTAAAACTCCCCACTATCCCTGCACTGTCCCCGGCGACTATGTAACGATTTCCATCACCGATAACGGCAAGGGTATCGAAAAAAAGCATTTTCCCCATATTTTTGAGCCCTTTTTCACGACCAAAAAAAAGGGAAATGGTTATGGCATGGGGCTTTCGACGGTCTATGGTATTGTCAAACAAAACAGCGGCTGTCTTGAATGCAGAAGCGAAGAGGGTGAAGGGACGACCTTCAAAATCCACCTGCCACGATACAGGGAAGAGGTCTTCGCTGATCCTGGTGAGAGTCAACAATCTTCAACAGCAGACAAATACGGCAAAGAGACTATATTGCTCGTTGAAGATGAACAGGATATCCTTGAACTCTGCAAAATTGAGCTCGAAAACAAGGAATACAGGGTGCTTGGTGCACCATCACCCCATGAAGCAATTCGGCTTGCCGGAGAGTATGAGGGAGTCATTACGCTCCTTCTGACCGATGTCATCATGCCAGGAATGAACGGATGTGATCTCTTCAACAAGCTTCAACAGCTCAATCCGTCACTCAAAGTTCTCTTTATGTCCGGCTATTCAAGCGATGTTGTTGCCAGGAACAATTTGCTTGAAGAGGGGATTAATTTCATCCAGAAGCCCTTCTCCCTCAAATCGCTTTCAAAAATGGTGCAGCATATCGTGAACCAATCCTGAGTGGTACCTCATCGTCAATGAGCCAGAGCAGTACCCACTCAGTACCAAACAGAAGATCATGGCGAACTGGAGTCTCAAAAGAATCACCGACAGAAACCGGGCACCCCGGTGCTGGTGGTACCCTGTGCCACCCCAGGGGAAACGGCACAGGGAGTCGGTCAGCCAACTGCACGAAAGCTACGCAAAAACGATCAACAAGACCATGTTTGCGCTGCTCGGTGTCGGGCTCTACTGCTTGCTCAAGGTTTTTGGCGAATCCGACAAGTCGCTTCTTGTTGCCAATATAACCATGCAAACCCCGGTGGTTGGCACCTCTATCTCTTTTCAGAGCTTTCTCTGCGTTGCCCCGTTTCTCCTTGTTCTCCTCTTGATCTATCTTCACCTTGTCTACGGACACTGGTTACAGCTCGAAAGAGAGCGTCAGCATCTCAACGAGACGCGGGAGAATCCTGATGACCCCACCATCGAGAGCATTCCCGCTCTTTTCAGCTTTAAAGAGCGCTTGCCACGCCTCTTCACCAACCTCGTTTTTTACTGGTTTGTACCGCTGACTTTGTGGTTCATGGCCCGCAAGGCTTTTGCCCTCAGGGAGTTTATTCTTCCCTTTTCTTTTGGAGCCTCCATCGTCACCCTCGCCCTGCTTTTTTTGCAGATCCAGCGTTGCCCTGACTCAAAACCCCAATCAGAATTCACTTCAAAGCGGAGCTTCAGGAACTTGTTTCGATGGAGAGCAATGAACCTTTTTTCAAAGCGGGGGTTCTGGAATCTCCCCAGATGGGCAGCTTTCGGAGTGCTTGCCGTGTTCACGCTCAATTTCCCCTCTCTTTCCGAATCATTTCGCCGTCCACTCGATCTTCAGCGGGAAGATCTTCACGGAGCCTGGCTGCAAGGACTCGATATGGCTGGCGCTGACATGAATAACGCCAATCTACAGGGGGCGAACCTCATTGGGGCCAGGCTACAGGGTGCTACTCTCAGAAGTGCCAATCTTCAGGGTGCACACCTCAGCGAAGCTTTTCTGCAACAAGCAGCTCTTGATGGAGCCAATATCCAGCAAGCTGACCTCAGAAACGCAAACCTTCAGAGAGCTAAACTCGGCAACGCGAAACTTCAGGGCGCAACTCTTGCTGGCGCTGATTTTGAGATGGCCGATTTATCTTCAGCCAATTTTCAGGGAGCGATTCTCAACCCGTACACCGATGTTCGATGTGCTGATCTCAGCTTTGCCAATTTCAGGGAGGCAAAAGAGATTGATCTTTCCGAGTTCAGATATGCTATACATTGGGAACAGGCATTTTACAATAACGAACAATTTGCTGCGCTCAAGTGGCCGAAAACCCACAACGACGATGTTGAAAAAGTTAGGCGGGAAACGATCAGCCAGCAAGAAAGACCTGGGTCTCGCCCTGATTTAAATGAAATGAGGAGTGAAAACTCTTTTGAACCGTGGCAAAAGGTAAAAAGCGTTCTGGTAAAAGTGATGGATGAGTTTTTTTACAGAAAGCTGAAAATCGGCGATGCGTATGGGGGAGGTAAAGTAGCCTATTTTTTGCAACCCGGTGACAAGGGTTACATTAAGGGAGAGCAGCATGGACTGATTGCCGCCGAAGCAGATATAAAAACTACATACACTGACGCTTGGACTGGAACGTTAATAACCGGTGAATATCGCTGGAGTACCGGCCAATATGAAAATAAAAACAAGAGCGATTATGCATTTCAGGAATTGTTAAACACCAGTACACTGATAGGTGAAGGCAAAGCCAATACCGACAATATATTGGCAAAATACCCTGCTGCAACGTTTCCCAACAGCGCTGCAGCAGTGGCAAGGGCATACAGGGGTGGTGGTAAGGATGA
>CAINOO010000232.1 GCA_903851535.1 uncultured Chlorobiaceae bacterium
CAACAGGGGTAGAACTCTCCTGAATCTTTTTGATCAGCTCCATTCCGCAGATAGGGCAGAGGCCGGGCTTCTCCCTGATGATAAAGGAGTGCATGGAGCAGGTGTAGAGCTGTTTCGGCGCAATCGCAATCGCTTTTGTGGTCGTCGCTTTGCCGGGCTGTTGCTGCTGCTGCCAGAGGAACCAGCCACCACCCGCTGCAATTGCAAGAAGAAGAGCCAGCAGGGGAGTGAGAATTTTTTGATTCAGTGTCATGGTTTTCATTATCGTGGTGAGGGCAAGGATGTTGCCGTCAGATCGTTGCCGGTTGCTGCTTCGAGTTGCGCAAGCTTCATCATATACTCTGCCTGTGACTCATAGAGTTCCCGCTCATAGTTGAAGAGATTCATCCGACTGTCGAGAAGGGTGAGAAAATCGACCTTGCCAACCCGGTAGCCGATAAGTGCCGACTGGAGGGATTGTTCCGCCTGCGGGATGAGGCCGCCCTTGTAAAGCTCAACAAGTTTGCGGCGACGCTCCAGTTGGAGAAGGGTTTCGTTGATGGTGTAGGAGATGCTGTTTTTCAGGGCACGCAACTCCTCAGCCGCCATTGTCTGCTCAAAGGTTGATTCGGCAACCATTGCCCGGCGCTTTCCCTGCTGGAACGGCAGATTGAAGGTGACGCCAAGGCTCACCATGTTATCGCCCGGATCGGTGGCCATCTCTGTCGACACGGCATCGCGGATCATATATTCCACAGAGAGGTTGAAATCGGGGTAAAACTCTTTTCGTGCCAGACGGCGTGAAGCATCAGCCTTCTCTTTAAGGCTGCCGAGGCTTTTGACCTGCGGACGCCCTTCAAGGGCTGTGGTGTTCAGTTGTTCCTGCGAGAGCGTGACCGGCGGCAGGGTAAAATCGGCGATCGGGCCAAGCGGAGTCTCTGCCGGTCGAGAGAGGAGGTAGTTGAGCGTTGCCTCCAGACTCTTGCGCTGCTGCTGCAGGGTAATCTGCATTTCAACCATTTTCGACTTCTCAAGTCCAGCCTTGAAAATATCCTGCTGCACGCCCTGCCCGACAGAGTACTTCAACTCGGTAATGGTTATGAAGTCGCTCAAAATTTTCAGGTTTCTGCTGACGATCTCCAACCCTTTGTCGGCGGCCCAGAGCTGGTAGTAGCTCTCCTTGACCATGCGCGTCAACTCAAGCTTGCGCTCCTCAAAAGCCCAGCGGTAGGAGTCGGCTTCGTATCGGGCAACATCACGGCGGAGGCCCCGTTTGCCCCAGAAGGGGAGTTGCTGGGAGATGCCGATGACCTTTGCAGATTGGGGATCCTTGTTGAAAACCAATGGTTCCCGGGCGGGGGTGTTCTGTATTTTGAACATGACCATTGGGTCGTCGAGCGCTCCGGCCTGCTTTACCTTGCTCGCAAACATCTGCCAGCGTGACTCTGAAGCCTTCAGTTCCGGGTTATTTGTTACTGCGACAGCAACAAGTGCCGTCAGATTTTCTGCCGGTAATCTCTCCCCATCCGCACGTGCCGGTGCAGGAAAAAGAGAGAAAAGCATCAGCAAGGCAAGTACGGAATATCGTTTCATCGAAAGTCGATTACCATCGTTTTTTGTCAAATTCGAACTCAAAATTCCGAGGATTTCAAGTTCGTCTCCCTCTGTTGTATTCGGCATCATTTGCCACAAACCGGATGAACAATTGGCGATAATCAAAGTTAATCATGGCAATCAGCCGGTATGTGTTGCTCTTGGTGTTTAATACGTCAACGCGCGAACCAAACAACCACACTTTGGCATCAGCACCAAAGTTCTGTCGGGTTACCTGAAGGATGGACTGCTGTTGTGTCGGGCTCAGTCTCATAAACGTTTTTTAGTTGGTATAATACTTCAAAAAAAGCATAAAAGAGGAAATTGATGACCCAAATGACCGCAAATTCCAGGCAAGAATTGAAATATAACTGAACGGTATCAACTGTATCGCAAAATCCATTCTTCGTCTTTCTGGCCTATGGTACAATTTAAAACGCTTTAAAAATAGTTCCAGCTCCGCAAGCACTAAACCCTGTTAAGCACATCATCCAACGACCGGGCCACAACATACCTTGCGGGGGTTTCGCCAATACTGAGCGCCTTGAAGTGAGCCTTGCCGCACTCAATCTTTGCACTCTCCTTGTCACGCAGGTCATCGGTAAACAGACTGCTCTTGGTCTCGACAACAAAGTTCGTTCACGTACCACTCTCGGGCCTCCTTGCTCGTGACTCGCAGCAGTGTGCGATAGTGTGTCCAGCTCAATTCGGTACGCACTGCGTGCCAAATCGGGAATGCCTGACATGACAGTAGGGTCGTCGGTGTCAAATGTATCAAAGTAATCACGCTTGTTTTTTGTTAGGCGAACGGTCAAGCCCATAGGCTTCAGCACAAAAAAACGCTAATTTGTCGTGGCAGGCAAATAACTCAGGTGTAGCCTTGAACATTTCGCCAAAAAACAGTGGAAGGCGTTCGGCATCCTCTTCATACTCATGATTAACGGCATTGCGTATTTCACGAATCACCTTCCAGCGATCAACCGACTCCAGCACAGAGAGCTTTTCCATGAAAGCCAATACTGAGCCAAAGCGCTCCACATCTACCTCTTCTTCAATGGCTACGGCTCTCATGGCCTTGCCAAGATGTTCCTGAAATTCACTGAACCTGATACGAAAAGCCGCGAGCATTTCGTGCTGCTCCATACTCACAGCCTGCCAATTCGTCGCAGGAAAGATATCACGGGACCGCTCAAAAGAGTGCGCCAGATATTCACGCATGCGCTGCAAATGATCCAATTTCCTTGCGATAAGACGCAAATGCTCGGTCATAATAGAACTCCCTTCTTTTTTGCGATATGATAGATTGGGTCATCTTTTCCGTGATCATTAACAACCAGATCAACGTGCAAGTCTAACCTCTCTTCAAGAGCTATTTTGCAGAGTAATCCCGCCATCAGCGTATTACCCTGCGTTGTCTCCACATACAAATCCACATCTCCACCGCGACGCGCATCGTCAACGCGCGAACCAAACAACCACACTTTGGCATCAGCACCAAAGTTCTGTCGGGTTACCTGAAGGATGTACTGCTGTTGTGTCGTGCTCAGTCTCATAAACGTTTTTTAGTTGGTATAATACTTCAAAAAAAGCATAAAAGAGGAAATTGATGACCCAAATGACCGCAAATTCCAGGCAAGAATTGAAATATAACTGACCGGTATCAACTGTATCGCAAAATCCATTCTTCGTCTTTCTGGCGTTGGTTGCAACTCACAACAGGATAAAGCATTTGCTGGCGCATGGCTTTGGCGGGTCAAACCATCTTTTTTGCCCTTGTCATGGCCACATACTGGAGCTGTCTGCTGTTGTCGGTGCCTGATGCACTCTGATCCCAAATATTTATTACTCAACGAAGAATTGTCCCACAGTTTATGGGACAATTTAAAACGCTGTAAAAATAGTTCCAGCTCCGCAAGCACTAAACCCTGTTAAGCACATCATCCACTGACCGGGCCACAACATACCTTGCAGGTGTTTCGCCAATACTGAGCGCCTTGAAGTGAGCCTTGCCGCACTCAATTTTTGCACTCTCTTTGTCACGCAGTTCATCGGTAAACAGGCTGCTCTTGGTCTCGACAACAAAGTAGATTCGCTCTTCGCCATCCTTTTCGACGAGTACCGCCCAGTCTGGATTATAGGTGTCGAGAGGAGTAGGAATCCTGAACCATCCCGGCAACTTGGCATAGACCTTGATAGCCAGATTCTTCTCCAACTGGTCAGCAAAAGAGGCTTCGGGATCGGAGTCATAGACTACCTGCTCATAGACTGATTTCTGAACCGGGATAAGGTTCTTGAGGTAACCAGTAAGTTCCTGTTGCTCAAAAAGCTCCTGGGCGTAAAAATGTTCGTCGCCAAGGCGGTGATACTTGATGCCATCCACAACAGCCAGTCGCTTGCAACGCTTGATCGCTTCGGCTGCCAACTCAATGAATTGCTGCGGATTCCGTTTGAAATCGTCAAGCCGCCCTGAGGCCGTCAAAATACGATGAATCGTACGACGAGTGAGCCGAGTGCGATCCTGCAGATCCGTAAGCAGATCAGGCAACTCAATATCACGTTCATCAAGCACAACCGTAGCCGCACCAACCCGTTCAGTAGCTTCGACGCCCGATTTACCAATCACAATATCCGCCTTATGCCACTGCATGCGTGTCTTCAAAATGGCTGGAGCATTTTGTAATGCCTTGATGCAGCTCTCCACCAGCTTTTCATTGTCGAACTCCACGCGGTAGGTCGTTTTATGCTTGATACGCTCCCAAAGCTCTTTGAATTCCGGACTGTGCAGTACTGCCTGCCGGGTAAGCACAGCACGGCGATCATCCGCATTCTTGATCTCCAAACGACCGGCGAGCTTTTTCAGCACTGCGGTAATCTGATCAAGCTGTGGCCTGAATGGCTCCGGCACAACAAGAGTCCCCTCCTTGAGCGCACGCTTCAGCGAATCCTGCACCTTGCCCTTACTGTCGATATAGTTTTGCTCTTTCAGATTTTCCCACAAAAGCTTCGACTGCTCGAATCCAAGAGGAATTGAGCTTCCTTCGTCAATAGTAACGGAAATCGCCGCAAACTGGTGTTCTTCGACAATCCCGAATCGAATCCCGGTTTCAGCTTCAATCTCTCTCTGAAGATTTTCGGCAAACTGCTCATAACTCTCGGTTGCAATAACGGTCAGTGTATTGACTTCAAATCCACGCAGTCGCAGGCCATGCTGATTGACACAGAGCCGCAGACCACGCCCTATCGTCTGGCGGCGTTCACGCTCTGAGCCCATTTCACGCAGTGCACAAATCTGGAAGACATTGGGGTTATCCCACCCCTCCTTGAGAGCCGAGTGAGAAAAGATGAATTTCAGTGGTGTCTCCAGAGAGAGCAGCTTCTCTTTCTCCTTCATTATCAGGTTGTAGGCCCGTTCAGC
>CAINOO010000233.1 GCA_903851535.1 uncultured Chlorobiaceae bacterium
ATCATGTTTTTTGGCATGGCTCCAAGCATCTGGTCGACAACCTGGCCATTTTTGAAAACAAGAAGTGATGGTATGCTTCTGATACCGTACTGGGCAGCAGTATTGGGGTTTTCGTCAACATTGAGTTTTGCAATAACAGCCTTTCCTTCATAGTCACCGGCAAGTTCTTCGATAACAGGGCCAAGCATCATACACGGACCACACCATGCTGCCCAGAAATCAACCAGCGCTACTTTATCGGAATCAAGAATCTCTGCCTTGAAATTCACGTCTGTTGCCACAAGATATTTACCACTCATTTTTTTGTATCCGTTTAGATTTAATGATTGTCCCGACGTTATAATCAATTGAAAATCAATCAGTGAAGAAAGTAACAAAAATTTATCAATAAACAGGACTACCCGGAAATCCGCACATTGTCGGGGCCAAGTACCTCCTCAAGCTTTTCAATCGTGCTCTCCTCCGGATCAATCGGGGTACTGCGGGCAAAGAGGGTGATGGTTTCAATATTTTCCCCCGACTGCGCCTTTACTTCAAACTCAACCGGTGTGCCGCCCTTGTTGGCATCAAATATTTTTTTTACCTGAACAAGCTTTTCCATCTGCATCTGATCATCAGCATCGACCTTCAGAATGATTTTTTTGACAAGAGCCTGCCGTACCTTTTTGATCGGTATAATCTCCCTGACAAGCAGTTTGAGCATACCGCCACTCACCTCTCCTTCGGCAACCAGCATCAACACCTCTTCAGGCTTTATCAGATGGCCATACTGCTCATAAATACTGGCAAAGACGGTAAAATCAGCCTTCCCTGTAAAATCCTCAATGGCGCCAAAAAGCATCTGCTTGCCTTTCCGATCCTGATAGGGTTTGACCGATACGACAAGACCGATCACCTTGTACTGTTTTGCTGCAACAACTTCCTTTGCCTGAAGCTGAAGCGTCGCAAAAGCCTGCCAGTCACGACGATAGGGCGAAAGCGGATGATGACTCAGGTAAAATCCAACCAGTTTCTTTTCGTGCAAAAGCTTGTCAGCCTCTGGCATCATTTCGGCACTCTCCATATCGGGATAGTGCTCCTCCTCAAGCAGCGCCCCCTCTTCAGCCGAAAAAAAGCCACACTGTCCCAGAGTCACCGAACGGTTCTGCATCTGACCAAATTTAAACGCCTTGTCGACATTGGCAAGAAGTTTGGCACGATGCTGGTCGAGCTCATCAAATGCCCCTGCAAGAATCAGGCATTCAAGCGCCTTGCGGTTCATCACCCGCAAATCAACCGATGCTGCCAAATCAAAAAGGTTCACAAAATCGCGTTTTCTGCGAAGCCTTGAGGTAACGACCGCTCTTGCCGCCGCGCCAACCTGCTTGATGGCGCTCAGCCCAACACGGATAAACGACCGGCCCGCAACATCCTCAACCGAAAAAAGCGCATCACTCTTGTTGATCGAGGGCGGAAGCGTCGATATGCCAAAACTTTTTGCCTCATCGGTCAAATGCTTCATCCGTTCGATATCGCCGATTTCACTGTTCAGGACAGCCGTCACAAACTCAATCGTGTAGTGTGCCTTCAGGTATCCCGTCCAGTATGCAAGAACCCCGTAGGCCGCAGAGTGGCTCTTGTTAAAGCCATAGCCGGCAAACTCGGCCATAAGCTCAAAAACCCGTGTGGCAAGCGTATCGTGCACCCCCTGCTCGATGCCCCCCCGAACAAAATCAGCCTTGTACTTCTCCATGATTTCAGGCTTCTTTTTCCCCATCGCCTTGCGCAGATTATCCGCCTTGGCAAGCGAGAATCCACCCATAACCTGTGAAATCTGCATCACCTGCTCCTGATAGACAATAACACCATAAGTCTCTTTCAGAATGGTCTCAAGCATGGGGTGCATGTAATCGATCGCCTCGCGGCCATGCTTGCGGTCAACAAAAAGGTCAACGGCATTACGCTTCTCATCAATGCGTGCATTGAGGGCGCCTGGACGATAGAGCGCACTCATGGCGATAATATCACCAATCTGCGTAGGCTGAAGGCGCGTCATATAACTCTGCATCCCCGACGACTCAAACTGGAAAATACCGGCCATCTTGCCCTCCTGGAAAATCCTGAACGTTTTTCGGTCGTTCATGGGCACTTTTTCGAGCTCAATATCAAGATGGTGTCGCCGCTTAATCATCTTGAGGGTTTCATCAATAACGGCAAGGGTTTCGAGACCGAGATAATCAATCTTGAGCAATCCGGCCGTTTCGATCCAGTTCTTGTCAAACTGGGTAACAACCTGCTTCTCATCATGAGCATCGGATGCCTTGCCCCTGACATGATCGGGTTCATCAAGATCGATCTCATCAGCAAATTTGCGCACCTCGGTCTCAATCTTGTTGGAGACATAGAGCGGAACCTGCTCCTCAAGCCGCCCATCAGTAATAACAACCGCTCCGGCATGCATCGAAACATTCCGCGCCCTCCCCTCAAGGGCACGGGCATAGCGCATCAGCTCCTGAAGCTCCGGCGTACTGTCGGCAAACTGCTGCATCTCTTTGGCTTCACTCAACGCCTTTTCAAGCGTTATGCCCGGCTTTACAGGAACCAGTTTGGCAAGTTTATCGACCAGGGGCAATGGAACCTCGAGCACCCTTCCCGCATCTCGAATTGCCGCCTTGGCCGCAAAGGTACCAATGGCAATCACCTTTGCGACACTCTCGGTACCATATTTTTCAACCGTATACTCAAGCACCTTCTGCTTGCCAACAGGGGTAAAATCGATATCAATATCCGGCATTGATGAGCGCTCAGGATTGAGGAAACGCTCAAAAAGCAGCTTGTATTTCAACGGGTCGATCCGTGTAATCCCGGTCAGATAGGCCACAATGCTCCCTGCCGCCGATCCCCTGCCCGGCCCAACCGAATAGCCAAGCCGCCTCGAAGCCGCAATAAGATCGCTGACAATGAGAAAATAGGAGCTGAACCCCATCTTTTCGATTACACCAAGCTCCAGCTCTATTCTCGCACGCACATCCTCCGCACTGATTCCATCAGCCTCCGAATCAGCATACTTCTCCTTTGCCCCCTCCCAGGTAAGGTGACGGAGATAGGCAAACTCATTGTCGAAACCCTCAGGAAGAGGAAAATGGGGCAGAATCGGCTCTTTATTGCTGAAACTGTAGGTACATTTTTCGGCAATCAACACCGTATTGCTCAGCTCATGATGTTCGTCGCTAAAGAGGGCTGCCATCTCGGCAGGAGACTTCAGATAATGGTCGCTTCCTGGAAGTGCCAGCAGATTCTGGTTCGAGAGCTTTTCCTTCGTCCGGTTGGCAACCATCGCCCTGTAGCAACCGGCATCCTTTCTCTCGAGATAGTGAACATTATTGGTGGCAACCAGTTCAACAGAAAATTTTTTCGCCAGCGCAATGGTATCCTCATTAAGCTTTTCATCAAACGGGGTGCCATGACGCTGCAGCTCAAGATAGAAGTTCTCTCCAAAAATCTCCTGGTAGTAGGCCGTAAAGGTTTCAGCCTCATCAATGGCCCCGGCAAGAAGCGCCCGCCCGATGCGGCCCGAAGAGTAGGCCGAAAGACAGACCAGCCCTTCGTGGCAACTCTCCAGCAGACGGCTCTCGATATGCGGCATACCATGAACAAACCCCTCCTTGGCCGCCCTCGAGAGCAAAATGCAGAGGTTCCGGTATCCCGCATCACTCTGGACAAGAAGCACCAGCGAAGAGGAGGCCGGAATGCGACTGTGCTGATGCGCGTCCGTCTCAAGCAGCAACAGCTCACTGCCGATAATAAGCTTCACACCGGCCTGTTTTGCCTCACTGAAGAGCTCCGGCATATTGAACATTGCGCAATAATCAGTAACCGCAATGCTCTTCATCCCAAACTTGACAGCAGCAGAAAATATTTCATCCGGAAAAATCGGACTGCTCTGCATCGAATAATGCGTATGAGCATGTAAATGTATAAAATACATATTGATAACAACCCTTCACTCTTTAATGGCGGCACCACAATGCTGTGCAGAAACAGCATGTTTCATCATTGTACAGCGAGTAAAATAAAGTTTTTTTCCTGGTTCTTTCACCACTACCTGCAACCACAACATCCCGCTGACCACCATCACCAAACCGCCCCTCCCATGCCGCTCAAATTAATCGGAATTTTCAAGCTCCCGTTTATGGGGATAACGCTTTTTTGCGTATACTAAATGCATACTTCCCTGATCAGTTTTATTCAATTGCATTATTTGACGTTACCGTTTTGGAGCAAAACACCTACAATCAATGCCCGGTCTGCGGCTATCCCCTCACGATGCAGAGTGCGGTATGTCCCCGGTGCGGAAACGATATTCTTGAAGATATCTCCTCCCTTGACCAGCAATCGCAGGAGCTTCACCATCAAAATATGGAAGGGAAAAGAGCTGATTGGTATACCCGTTGCCTTACCGAAAAACTCAATATCAGCACCAACGACCCTGCGACCGCTTTCAGAGAGTGTGCGCAACAGAACGCGCCAAAAGAGAGCGTCGAACACACTGAAGAGGTTGAATACCTTGAGCGCATCTCCAGAGCCGAACTGCTCAGGGAGGGAAGCGTGCGAAAAAAATGGTGGAATGCCCTGTCGGGCGACTGGAAAGAGATCGTCAAAACGACACTGAAAGTGGTCCGCGATCCCTCTGACCAGGAGTTGCTTGACTTCCTTGAAACCACACACCTGCGTTGCGACAATCGCAGGATTCATAACCTTTTGCCCGTCAAGGTGCTCGAAAACCTCCAGCAACTCCGCTGCGATGAGTCACCCGTCGAAAGTCTCGAACCGCTCCGGAACCTCGAAAAGCTTCGCCGCCTCTACGCATTCGACTGCGACTTTTCCTCCCTTGAACCCCTTCGCAACCTGACCGGGCTGAAGCTCCTCTGGATATCGAGCACCAAAATCACCTCACTTGAACCCATCAGCAACCTGCTTGCCCTCGAAGAGCTCTACTGTTCCGAAACCGCCATCAACGACCTTTCCCCGCTCAAGGCGCTCATCAACCTCGAAAAGCTCAGTTGCTACAAAACCGCCATCTCCTCACTTGAACCGATCCGGCACCTCGAAAATCTTGTTGAGCTTGGCATCGACAATTCAAACATTACCGATATCACGCCGATCGCCGGGCTCAAAAACCTCGAATATCTCCGCTGCAACAAAACCGGCATCACCAGCATCGAAGCACTGAGAGACCTTTTTGAACTTCGGGAACTGAGCCTTGCAAACACGCCACTGCTCGATATCGAACCCCTCGAAGAGCTCGCCAACCTCGAAGAGCTTGACCTGTCGAACACCGCCATCACGAGCATAGGCCCCATCATGCACCTGCAAAACCTTGAAAAGGTAGAGCTTTCGGTTGGCAGAATTCACCAGGCAGAGCTTCAACGCTTTATTGAGCTCCACCCTTACTGCGAAGTGCTG
>CAINOO010000234.1 GCA_903851535.1 uncultured Chlorobiaceae bacterium
CGTGTAAAATGGAATAAATCTTCAGTTATTGGCTCTTTTTTTGTTGTTTCAGGCTTTTCAGAGCGCTCGCTACGATCAGGATTATTCCCGCAAGGATGATGGTATGCAGATATTGGACACTATAGGGAAAGAGCCGCGCAACATAATAGCCGATCAACGTAAAACAGAGAACCCAGATGCAAGAGCCGCAAAAACTGAAAAACAAAAAGAGCCCGAAGGGCATGGCTGTTACACCCGCGAGGGTAGCGGTAAAGCTTCTGACAATTGGTATAAAGCGAGCAAAAAAAACTGTTTTTGATCCATGTTTTTTATAAAAAGCCTCTGCTTTTTCCAAGTGTTGGCGATGAAAAAAGCGGGAATCCTTTTTTGTAAAGATTGAGTTTTTAAGTTTTTTTCCAATACCATAGCCAGTGGCATCACCCAGCACCGCTCCGAAAACAAGGATTGCAAGGACGAGAAAAATGTTGAGGCTTCCTGATGCCGCAATAAGCCCTGCGGTAATGAGCAAAGAGTCGCCTGGAAGAAAAAAACCTGCAAACAGGCCTGTTTCAGCAAAAATAATGACGAAAAGCAGCAGGTACCCACCCCAGAGAATCAGCTCCTCAAGTGAACGGATAGTGTGGAACGATGCAAGAAAAATCATGAGCGGTCAGTGGAATAATGGGTTATGCCCGGAGTGCCTGCGGGAAGAAACGGGAAGCAGGCAAGACCATGCGCCACTTCCCGTCCGGGAACGTTTTTCAAACAGGAGAGACTATTGGCGGCTAACAATTTCTCGCGCCCATCGTTATGGAATCGGATGGCTTACCACTACGGCAGCAGCACGGCACACGAAATGACCGTTGTCCACAGGCCATTTTCGCCCTCGGCGGTTTCCGTGATGTTGTATGAATTGATGATTTTTCCACTCATTTTGTAAATACCCTCACGCTCATCCCAGTCCTTGTTGGGATCAAACTCAATGCCAAGGGTAGTCGCAAGCATTGTTGCCGCCAAATCTTCGGCATATTCACCAGACTGTTCGGCCGACTCCCCGAACGGATGATGTTCCGAGAGATAACCATACTGGGTATCGTCAGCAGGAATGGCAACCCCTACCGAAGCGGCAATCAGGCGGTTGAACTCATTGGTTGAATTGCGTGCCATCACCGCAAAGGTTATCTGCCCCGGAGAAAGGAGTTTTATACCCTCTTCTACGCTGATGCGCTCACAATGAGGAGGAAAAATACTTGATACGGTGACCAGATTGCATTTTTCGATTTTAGCTTCTCTCAGAGCAAGCTCGAATGAAGAGAGATACTCCTTGTGTCTTCCCACACCCTTGGTGAAAAATACTTTTGATGGGACAAATGACAATGCCGTGCCTCCGGATTGATAGGGTTGTTTAAAGCGGTTATGCTATCGAAATTGACGAATGATAGGAAAAACCAAACGTATTCAAAATGATTTTCTTGTGGCCACTTTAAAAAACCTTCTTTTTCCGGCCTTGATGATTTTTGGCTCAATACTCAGCTCAATGCACTCGGCAATCTCTTCAATTTTTCTCTCATCAACGAGAACCGATTTCTGTTGGATCATCCGTCGTGCATCACTTTTTGAAGCAGCAGCCCCAAGAGCCATCAAAAGGTCAATGATTGGCATCGATGGTGCGTCAAATTCAAAGAGTTCAATATGCTCGGGCGCTTTTTTGTGAATAAAAAGCTGGTCAAACTGAAGTTCGGCCTCTTCCGCCTTTTCAGGGGAGTGGTATTGAGCAACAATTCCTTTTGCCAAAGCTCGTTTTGTCTCTCTTGGAGCATTTTTGATGAGATCTTCGAGGGATGCAGGCATAACAGTGGTACTCATCTCTATATGAGAACCGGCAGTTGGAGAGGGATTGATAGTGCCAAGGATAGAGGGCTTTTGCTTTTCAATGACAAGAAAATTGAAATAATCCTGAATAAGTATATCGGGAATGGAGAGCACCTTGCCGTACATATCGGCAGGAGTGTCGTTAAAACAGATGGCATTGCCAAGTGATTTCGACATCT
The DNA here is from genome assembly GCA_903851535.1 of uncultured Chlorobiaceae bacterium. Classification (GTDB taxonomy): domain Bacteria; phylum Bacteroidota; class Chlorobiia; order Chlorobiales; family Chlorobiaceae; genus Chlorobium. Next base: position 2,031 of record CAINOO010000234.1, read on the forward strand.
TCTCCTTGCCTTCGGTACCGGCAAGGATGGGCATGGTTATGCAGACCTGCGGAGCAATTCCGTATTCCCGTTGCAAATCCCTGCCGACAAGCAGGTTGAATTTCTGGTCAGTACCGCCCAGCTCGACATCATTTTTCAGGTGAACAGAATCCATTCCCTGGGCAAGGGGATAGAGAAACTCGTGCACCGAAATCGGTTCCTGACCACGATACCTGCGCTCAAAGTCGTCACGCTCAAGCATCCGTGCTACCGTATAGTGGCTTGAAAGTTTGATGACATCAGCAAAACTCATCTTTCCAAGCCAGTCAGAGTTATAACAGATGGTGGTTTTTTCAGCATCAAGAATTTTTGCCGCCTGCTCAAAGTAGCTTAACCCGTTCTCCCTCGCCTCTTCTGCCGAGAGTTGTGGCCTCGTTTTGCTTTTGCCTGAAGGGTCGCCAATCATGGCGGTAAAGTCGCCAATGATCAGAATGGCTTCATGGCCGAGATCCTGAAACTCCCTGAGTTTGCGCAGCACAACGGAGTGGCCGAGATGGAGATCAGGCCTTGACGGGTCGGCTCCAAACTTTATTTTGAGTGGCTTGCCTGACTGAAAGCTGTACGTCAGTTTCTTCTCAAGTTCTTCTTTATTGCTGAGTATTTCTACGGTATTGCGCTCAATAATATCAAGCTGTTCCTGTACACCTGGAAAAAGCATCTGGATTTTCTCTTTGTTTTTTTTGTTTAGTATTGCTTTTTGATTTGCTCCATCTGTCGCTGGTTTTCCCGCGCTTTTATTGTTTCCCGCTTGTCGTAGAGCTTTTTGCCCTTGGCAATGGCAAGCTCAATTTTCAGGAGCCCTTTCGAGTTGAAAAACGCCTTCAGCGGCACCAGCGTGAGCCCCTTTTCACTGATTTTTGTCTGGATTTTGCGGATCTCCGCCTTGTGCAGCAGCAGTTTCCGGCTCCGTTTCGCCTCGGGTTGATCTGTATGGCAGTGCTCGTAAGGGGTTATCTGCATGTTTTCGAGCCACACCTCATTACGAAGAATGATGGCGAAGCTCTCGCTCAGGCTCGCTTTTCCAAGCCTCACCGATTTGACTTCGCTGCCAAAAAGCTGGATACCGACAACGATGGTATCGAGAATTTCAAATTCATAACGGGCCTTTCTGTTCTGAATGGCCTGGACATACTGTTGAATGTGTTGCTTTTTTGCCACCGTGACCTGGGTTCAATGGGTTTGAGTTTCCAAATATGCGACAGGAATAAGATTTCCCCTGTTGAGCAGCAGAAAAGGATCCAGGTATTTTTTTACCCGAGCCATCTCCCTTATGCCGTCTTCATGATACATCCCGACAAGATACTCTGTCTTGAGCTTGCCAATCCCGTGCTCTGCCGAAAGTGTTCCGCCCAGCGCAAGAGCCTTGTCAACAAAAGTGCGGTAGAGCGCCTTTGCCTCTATAAACTCCTCTCGATTACGCGGCAAGATGTTCAAGTGCAGATGTGCATCTCCTATATGACCAAAAATAATATAGACAAAGCCCCGCTGTTCGCAAGAATTGCAATAAAAATCAAACAGTTTGCGGAATGCACGCTCCGGTACAGCCATGTCGGTGCTGATTTTGCTTTCATGCTGCCGGCTGAGCCAGTCGTTGACGATAAGCGGCAAAGCGTGTCGAAACTCTCGCATCCGCTCCTGTTCATCACGGTCAAGGGCCATCCATGACTCATCGCTCATGGCATTGCATGACTCCATCAACCCGAAGAGCGTATCGAGATCGTTTTCCTCCCTCTCGGGAGTTGTTTCGAGTTCCAAAAAAATGGCACCTTCGCTCCTGGCTGGCACATCGGGATACCTTGCAGCCAGAAACTCAAGCGAATGAATATCAAAAAACTCAATCGCCCGTGGCCGGATGCTGGATGCCGGTTCTTTAAGCAGGCTCACAAAGCTGAACAACTCGTCAATCTTGCCGAAGTAAACCAGGCAGGAGATGATGGCTGGCGGAAGGGGAGTGAGCAGAAGATCAGCTTCCGCTATAACACCAAGCGTTCCCTCAGATCCGATGAAGAGGTCAACAAGATCCATCCCCTCCTCTGAAAAGTAGCCCGCATTGTGCTTTGAGGTTTCAGGCATTTGGTACGCTGCCCTTTTGAAGTTCAATTCTCTGCCAGAAGGGAGGCTCAAGCTAAAAAGACCATCCTTGTCAGCCCGGCAGACCCCGCGCGAAAGGTTGAGCTGTTCGCCCTGGGCCAGGATGAGGAGGATTCTGGTAACATGGTTTCGTGTTGCTCCGTACTTGAAGCTTCTTGCACCCGAAGAGTTGTTCGCAATGGTGCTTCCGATAAAACAGAGCTTTTCTGTCGGATCCGGTGGATAAAACCAGCCAAACTGCTCCACTTTTTTCTGGATGGTTTCGAGAAGTACTCCCGCCTGCACGGTTATAAAAGCCCTGTCGGCGGAGAGCGCTACCGGCTCGCCGATCCGGTCAAGCTTTTGCATCGAAATGACATACTCTCCCTGGGGAATTCTTCCGCCGGTTGTACCTGTTCCATTTCCGGCAATGGTGAAGCGTTGGTGCTCCCCAATGGCATGATTGAGAAGTCCGGCAAGTTCATCCACACTTTCCGGGAAAAAAACCCCCGGTGTATGACCGCTCTTCAGGTTACTGGTATCTTCGAGAAACCCCCTTATGGAATCAGGATCATCCTTGTAAATCATTCCGCTTTTTTTCCGGTATTGTTTCCGTTGGTAGTCCCTGTGAGAGGCGCGTAGGGGGTGTTGTTTTTTGTCGTGTCAGGTTGCTGTGAGGCTTCCGCCAAAGGTTTTATCCCTTTTTTAACGGATGCAACAGCCCTCTTCTCTCCCTTCACATAGTAGCGGATCAGTTCCCGGGCAATTGGAGCAGAAATGGCACCACCGAAACCAGCATTTTCGACAAGGACGGCCATGGCGATTTTCGGGTTTTCCACTGGCGCAAAAGCAATAAACCACGCATGATCCTTACCATGAGGATTTTGTGCCGTACCGGTTTTTCCTGCAACGGTTACACCCTCTACCTTTGCCAGTGTTCCGGTACCTCTCTCAACCACGCCCACCATACCATCATGGATAAGGTTGAATGTTGCTGGTGAAACAGGAAGTTGCTGCTTGTCATATTCGTACGAAAAATATTCACCGGTAGCCGTATCGCGGTAACCGGTGACGATATGAGGCTGAAAAAGAGTTCCCTTGTTCGCAAGAGCCGCAGCATAGGCTGCAAGTTGCACAGGAGTCGTGCCGAGTTCTCCCTGACCAATCGCAAGGCTTACCAGATAACCCTTTGTCCATCTGTTCTCGCCATACCTCTTGTCGTAATATTCGGTTGATGGCAGAAGTCCATTTCGCTCGCCAGGAAGATCAATGCCGGTTTTTGACCCAAAACCGAACATCGCCCCATACTTTGTCCAATCTTCAAAGCCAACAGTAAATATCAGGTTATAAAAATAGACATTTGATGAAACCGTAATAGCCTCTCTCATATCTACCCACCCATGTCCCTTGCCTTCATTACTGAGAAAGCGTCTATGCCCGAAGACGAATGCGCCGTTGTCAAGTATTTTTTTTTCCGGATCCATTTTCCCCTCCTCCAGTGCCGCCATGGCAAGAATCATTTTGTAGACTGAACCGGGCGGATAGACTGCCTGAACAGCACGGTTAAAAAGCGGTTTCTGGGGAGAGGTAACAATATCATTCCATCCTTTTCTGTCGGTTGAGCCGTTGAAGATATCAAGATCGTAGTCAGGAGCACTGGCAAGGGCAAGAATGCCGCCAGTCGAAGGGTCGATGGCTACAACAGCTCCGGATTTTCCGGTTTTTCTCAGAAGTTGTTCCGCCAGTTCCTGCAGGCCTGCATCAACAGAAAGATAGAGATCGCTTCCTTTAATGGAGGGAATATCGTTTTTTCCATTATCATATCGTCCAGCATACTTACCAAGAGGGGTAACCATTTCAAACCGCATTCCTTTCTGCCCTTTCAACTCCTCCTCATAAAATTTTTCCAGTCCGCTGAACCCGATTTTATCATCCTGGGTGTACCCCTGCTCAGCCAGTTCCTCAAGTTTTTCTCTGGGGATGGAACGTAAATAGCCGAAAAGATGGGAGCCAAAGAGAGAATCCGGATAGAGTCTCTTGTTGTCAGTCTCTATATGTACGCCAGGAAGCTGCCAGAGATTTTCGCTCACTCTCGCTATCGCAATGGCGTCAAGATTGCGGCTGATAATGGTGGCTGAATAGCGGTTGAACGCCGATCCTTTTCTGATGATCTCTCTTACCTCCTCGGCTGGCTTCTGCATCAGCCAGGCAAGAAAATCGGTACGCTCTTTATTGAATTCAGAAGGAACAATCTTTACGGTATAGAGTGCCTGATTATCGACCATAATAACGCCATTGCGGTCAATCAAGCGTCCTCTTGGAGGCTGAACCCAGATACGGCGGATGCTGTTTGTGGTCGAAATTGATCCAAGTTGCTGATAATTAAGTACCTGCAGATAGAAGAGCCGGCCAAAGAGCAGAGCAAAAAGAGCTATCACAAAATACGATACGAGCAAGGTGCTTCGCAGAATTTTATCCATCGTTCAGTCGGCAAGTGATTGTCTCAAAAACAGCCAGTTCACGATAACGGCAAGGATGAGGTTGAAGAACGATTCGAGGAGGCCAAAAACCACTATGCGGAAGCCTGGCGAAAAGCCGAGAGGATTCTCTGTGGCAGACATGATGGCATTGGCACAGAATCCTGCCGCGATAACGGCTCCATAAAAACGCTTGCTGTTCTGTTTGATTGTTGTATGGCTCTCTTTCGGTGTATGAAAATAACCGGCAATAAAACTCCCGACTGTTCTTGCCAGCATGTGCATACCCATATTTCCCGTCAAGAGGCCTTCAAGCATTCCGGCAACAAATCCAAAACTTGTGCTGGTGTTCTGACTGGCAGTTACGGCAATAAACGCAAGGAAAATGGTCAGAGCATCCACCGAGACATGAAAGAGCGTCATTCGCGACAAGCCGAACACCTGCACCAGAGTGATGATGCAGAAGAAAAGAATCGTGATATAAATTTTTTTTGTCACAAGGCTGGTGTCTGAAAATTAAGGGCTCTTTTTTTTATCGTTGTGGTATCATTGCTCATGATACTGATTTTTTCGGGTTCAATTTTCAGTGGTGCGACAAGTACCTGTGTGAGGGTCGAAAAGTCAACAGCAAGCCTGACATCAACATCAAAAAAAAGGTTATCGGGTTTTATCCGTACCACCCGCCCGACAGGAATGCCTCGTATCGAGAATGTACTGAAATCAGAGGTGACTAACCGTTCATTCAGTTTAAGCCGGCTGCTGATGGGAATATGTTCAAGCTGGGCGATAAACTCCTTGCCCCCGCTCCAGGTAAGAATACCCATACTGCTGCATGAGTCTGCCACCACAATCACTTTGAAATCGGGGTGGATCACAGGCATAACCCTTGCAAAGTTCTCGGAAACCGAGATAACTCTCCCTACCAGCCCTTCAGGAACCAGAACCGTCATCTCTTTTTTGATTCCTTTTCTCCATCCCGCATCAATCACCAGCATGTTTTCCCGATCGCTGAATTTTCGGTCAACAACTCTTGCCATAATATAACCTGAAGCGTTACTTGTTGTATCGGCAAGTATTTTCCTCTGGTTCCGCTCATCAACGGTGGCAGTTTCAAGGGTGAGCACCCTCGAAAGCAGATCGGTATTGACCCGCATCAGCCGCTCGTTTTCATTTTTCAAAGTAAACAGGGAGTTGAATTTCATTACCTGTTCGTTAACGGCTGCGCTGAACTCAATACCTTCGCTATGCAGCGAGGCCTGTACATCATCCTGCTGCAGTCGTATAAAGAGAAAAGCTATGCTGCAATAGAGCACAAAAAGCATCCAGGTATTGTACTCCACAAAAAGGGTAAAAAACTTCCTCACGGTTCATATTCCGGTTTTTTTATTACATTTTCCTCATCAAGCGCAAGGGTGACGAAGTCAACAGGTCAAGAGCAACAACATGACTCAGAACGTGAATATAACAGATAAATTTATTGTTGTCGGTGACAGAGTATTAATCAAGCCAAAATCTCTTGGCGAAAGAACAAAATCAGGTATTTATCTTCCTCCAGGCGTTCAGGAAAAGGAGAAAATCCAGACAGGCTACATTATCAAAACCGGGCCGGGTTATCCCGTCGGTCCGCCGCCCGAGTCAGACGAACCCTGGAAAGAGCGGGTTTCGGCCGCACAGTACATTCCGCTTCAGGCGAAAGTGGGTGATATGGCTATTTTTATCCAGAGCAGCTCCTACGAAATAGAGTATGAAGATGAACGATACATTATTGTGCCCAATTCAGCCATTCTCCTGCTGATCAGGGAAGATGACGATCTTGACTACTATCTCAAATAAGAGCCTTGCCTCAACGACTTGTTTGCAACCACAGTGAAAATCAGACTATGACCAGAGATTATGCATCAACCAGCGTCACAACTGCTGCGCTTCGGCATGAAGAGCTTTTCAGTCGGATCAATGCGCTGAAAAAAGAGATGAACGCCCTTGTCCTTGCCCACTACTATACAGTTCCCGAGATACAGCAGATTGCCGATATTGTGGGCGACAGCCTTGCCCTTGCCCGGGCAGCCGAAAAAACCGATGCCGACGTGATTGTTTTTGCAGGGGTCTATTTTATGGCTGAAACAGCCAAAATTCTCAATCCCGGAAAACTGGTGCTGATGCCGGATGCTCGCGCCGGATGTCCGCTTGCCGACAGTTGCCCGGCTGATGAGTTCAGAAAATTCAAGGCAGAGCACCCCGGAGCCCTCGTTATTACCTATATCAATTCGACCGCCGAAATCAAGGCGCTCTCCGATATCACCTGTACCTCCTCCAATGCCGAAGAGATTATCCGCCAGATTCCCCAAAGTCAGCAGATTATTTTTGGCCCCGACAGAAACCTTGGAGCCTACCTTGCCAAAAAACTTGGTCGGGAGATGATTCTCTGGCAGGGGTGTTGCTATGTACACGAAGAGTTCTCCGAAAAAAGTATGCTCAAGGCCTGCAGGGAGCATCCCGACGCGGAACTCATAGCCCATCCCGAATGCCGCGAAGAGGTGCTTCGCCATGCATCATTCATCGGTTCAACAAAGGCGCTGCTCGACTATACCGTCAACAGTTCCGCCCAAACATTCATTGTTGCGACCGAGCCCGGAATCATCTATGAAATGCAGAAGCGTTCCCCCTTGAAAACCTTTATTCCAGGACCAAAGGATCCCGGTAATCCCCGAACACTTTGCACGCAGATGAAGCAGAATACCCTTGA
>CAINOO010000235.1 GCA_903851535.1 uncultured Chlorobiaceae bacterium
CACCTCTCCCTGACCAATCAGCTCATCAACAAATGGATTTTTCATCAGCAGCTCCCCTCCATGACAGGAATTGAAAACGATTGCTTCTGAAACAGCGAATAATAACGCCCCTTTCTCTCCATAAGATCATCATGGGTACCAACTTCATCAATACAGCCGTCATGGAAACAGAGAATCATCGACGATCCTTTCACCGAATTAAGCCTGTGCGTAATAAACAAGACAGTCTTGCCTTTGAATGCCGTAATCAAATTTGCCGTTAACCGGCTTTCCGTATCCGCATCAAGCGCACTTGTCGCTTCATCAAGAATGATGAGACCCGGATTCTGCAAAATTGTTCTGGCAATGGCAATTCTCTGCCGCTGACCACCCGAAAGTGAAGAGCCCTTTTCACCAACAGACGTATTATAACCGGTTGGCAACGCCATAATAAAATCATGAGCCTCGGCAATTTTTGCCGCAGCAATAATATCAGCATCCGTAGCATCAGGATTTGTCAGGCCTATATTCTCCTTGACCGAAACATTAAAGAGCATCGGATCCTGGGGCACAATACCAATCTGGCTTCTGAGCGAATTCAGCTCAACCTTGCCAATGTCATAATGATCCACATAAATCCTTCCCTCTTCAAGCGGGTAAAGCCTCTGGATAAGTTTCGCAAAAGTACTCTTGCCCGATCCGCTCTCTCCCACGATTCCTACAAATGAAGCCGCTGGTATGGTAACCGTCACATTTTTCAGCACCATAGGCGACTGATCCCTGAAACGAAACGAGACATTTTCACAAAAGATATCACCCTTGATGAGGGGAAGGGGAATCTGCGACAACTGATCCTTGCCACCCTCCTGCGGGGTATCGACAATATCGCCAAGCCGCTCAAGCGACATACCTGTTTCCTGAAAATTCTGCCAGAGCTGGGCAAGGCGCATCACCGGGCTCGTTATATAACCGGCAATCATACGAAATGCAATAAGCTGGCCAAGAGTCAACTCATTGTTCAACACAAGGGCAGCACCGGCCCATATCACAATAAGCCCTGATGCTTGGCTAAGAAAAGAATTTGCGGAATTGGCAATAGTACCGGAGACAACCGGCTTGAACCCCTCTTTCACGTATGCGGCATACTTCTCCTGCCAGTTCCAGCGCGCCCGCAACTCGATATTCTGTGACTTGACCGTCTGAATACCCGAAAGCACCTCAATCAGATAAGCATTCGTCAAACTGTGACGTACCGCCTTTTCGCGCAATTGCGTTCTGATCACCGGCGACAACAGAAACGTTATCAGCCCGATCACGGGAACAATAGAGAGGGCCATCACCGCAAGCTTCCAACTGAAGGCAAACAGAACAACAACATAGACAATTGAAAAAACTGCATCAAGCACAACCCCGAGAGCCGTACCCGTTAAAAATTGACGGATATGCTCCAGCTCGCCAATCCGGGAACTCAGCTCCCCCACCGGTCTTTTTTCAAAAAAACGCAACGGCAAACGTAAAAGATGATCAATCACCTCCGCCCCGAGCGCGACATCAATGCGGTTGGTGGTATCAACAAAAAGATAGGTTCTCAAGCTGTTCAACACAGCCTGGAGGATGGCAATAGCAAGCATAAACGTACCAAGAACATGAAGCGTCGAGTAACTGTTCTTGACAATGACCTGATCAATAATGACCATGAAGAGAAGCGGATTGACCAACGTCATGATCTGGGTAAAAAAAGAGGCAATCAGCACCTCGCCAAGCACCGCGCGGTACTTTTTGATAGAGGGAGCAAACCAGTCAAAACCAAATTTTTTTTCAGGGGTATCCTCTCGCATATCAAGCACAAGCGCCTCCCCCGGATGATCCCACTTCTCCCAAAACTCTTTGGTACTCATCTCTTTGACGCCGGATGAAGAGGGCACGGCAAGCGTAACCGACTTCGATGATCCCTTGTACAACACAGCGAAACTCTTGTTCCAGGCAATCAGAGCAGGAAGCTTCAAGCGCGGAAGAGCCTCAGAGCCGAAACTCACCACCTGGGCTTTCAGTCCAAGCACCACACCGACACCTCCGCAATCCTGAAGCGAAATTTGGCCATTCCTCGCATACTGGTTTCCAATAATGCTCTGGATCAAATCTTTTTTGACCGGAACATTCATATACTTGCCAAACATAAGAAAACAAGCCGTCGTCTCCTCAACAGTGCCCCGCCCCCTGAAAAAAGGAAATCCCCTTAAACCACCATGCACCGGTTCTTCGTCTGTATGACAACTGAACTCCTCCCTCTGCTCTGCACGTTCATGCACGTCCGGCACTCTCTCTGGCGCAGCCGCAACCGGTTCAACGGCCCGTTGATGAACAACTACGCGGCTCTCCGGCTGAGGAGATTGCTCGCTGGTAATGCACGACAAATCAAATCCCACAAGACGCAATGACTGAGTCCCTGAAATTTCTGCCGAAGAGGGCCGATACTCGCTGCCTTGCGGGTACGC
>CAINOO010000236.1 GCA_903851535.1 uncultured Chlorobiaceae bacterium
AACGGGTAGTTTTCCGGTGTTTTTCGTACGGTTCCCCTGACATGGTATCCTCGCTCAAGCAGTTCTCTTATGATATGTGCGGCAATAAATCCGGAAGCTCCGGTAACGCACACTGGCTTATTGGTCTTCATGGTTATCGTTATGAGTGCATGATGGCAGGAGAAGGTGTTCGCTTTGCACCAGTTCTTCTCATTGCCGAAATAGTTTTTCCGCAGATTGATCGGTTCTCTTCAGGGTGTTTCGCTCTTTTTTTGGTGTGTTTTGAGCAGACACGGCAGAACCCGCCGCTCTGAAAAACTGAAAAAAAGATTGAAGATGAAGCGGTTTGATGACCGCATGGTACAAACTACTGACCCGGACATATTCACGGTGACAGGATTGCCCATCCGCAATGTACATTCAGTTCATGAACTCTCCAACGATATCGTAGCGAGTTCATGGTTAAATGGAAAAGAGTGATCGGATTTCGGGGCTGACATCGGTTGGTCTGCCGCTTTTTCGGTCGATGGGGCACCAGACAGTCCGGGCAAGGGCAAGAATTCGTCCGTCGGAAGCACGGATCATTTCAGTATGGCGGTCGAATGCCAGCCGTGATGCTGCCCCTATCCAGGTTTGTACCATAATGGTATCTCCGTCCATCGCAGGCTTTTTATAGTCAATCTCATGGCGGCGCACCACCCAGATCAGTTTTTCCTGTTCATGTTGTGGTGCGATAGTACTCCAGTGGGCAATAGCTGCTTCCTGCACCCAGTGCAAATAGACAACGTTGTTTACATGCCCCTGCACATCAATATCTTTCGGCTGCACTTCGACCGTTATTGAAAATCGTTCCGTCGGCATTCTCAGCATTAATTTTTCTCCGCAAAAAAGAGAAAGATAAACAAGCTTCAGAAACACTCAAAATCGTACAGGGTTTGGGGTTCTGCGCTCTCAGGAGCTTATTGCGGCTCCTCTCTTTCAGGCAAAGAGTGGCTCAGCATGAATGATTACCCGTCCGGCGTTGGGCAGGGAGCGGTATATTGCGCCTTCCAGTTGGCTTGTCAGAACGTGTACCTCTTCAAGGAGCACCTCATCATTGAATGAGCAATGGAGGGTAATGAAGAGTTTCTCGTGTTCTGTTTTATGGATATGAATGTCATGAACATCCTGGATTTTATCAATACCTTGTGCTGCCTTGATAATGGTATCGTATACAAGCGTTTTTTCTTCTGTCTGAATCAAGCCGGTGGAGCGTTCTTCATTGCGGAGCGGATCAAGGTGAATGCAGATATCGAGATCCCCGTCAAACTCTCTGCGCAGCTCCTCTTCAAGAGCGTTAACGGTATCATGTGCCTGTTTTATGGTGAGTTGCTGGTCAATTTCGACATCAAAGGTGATGTGCTTCTTCTCATCAGTGAGGTTTGTCGAAATGTTATGGGCGTGAAGGTTGTGATTAAGCCCTATAACGTGGACTCGTTCAGCAATGGTTTCGCTGTTGAGGGCAATGGGGCGGGTGTTGATGGTGATATCGCCTACGGGAAACTCTGCACGCACTTTTTTCTCAATATCGGCGCAGATTACCTGCACTTTTTCAACAGAGAGGGTTCTGTTGACGCAGATGGCCATCTCAATGAAAACCTGCGGGCCGGTCGGTTTTACGCGGATCTTGTCGATTGCGATCACTCCTCCGATCATCATGGTTACCTCATCAATACGGTCGGCAAGGCCTTCGGGTGCAGCGTCAATAAGCACGTCAATGGTCTTTTTGCCAAGGCTGAATGCAGCCCATCCCACCAGCAGGGCCACCGCAATACCGGCAACAGCATCAGCCCAGGTGATGCCCATTGAGACAAAAAAGAGACCCAGAAGAACGACGGATGAACTGAGAATATCGGAGCTGAAGTGGAGTGCATCGGCTTCAAGTGCCTGGCTGTCAGTCTCTTTGGCAACTCTCGACAGTGCTCTCGAACGGGAAAAATCAACGACGATTGAGATGACCATAACGGCGACAGCATACCAATACCAGGTGACATCAATCTCGGTTTTTCCGGCAATCAGCCTCTCCACTGCGGTGTAGATGATCCAGATGCTTGTTACAACGAGAAGGCCGGTTTCAATAAGTGCAGAGACACTTTCAACCTTTGCGTGTCCGTAGTGGTGTTTGCTGTCGGCTGGTTTATCGCTCATTTTGACGGCAAAGAGGGTCAGGGACGCCGCGGCCAGGTCAAGAGCAGAGTGGGCTGCTTCGGAAATAATGCCGATACTGCCGGTACTGATGCCTACAACGAGTTTCATGACCGTAAGAAGGAGGCTTGCCAGAACCGAGCTGAGGGCAACCTGTTGTTTTTTATCACTCTTTTCCATCGGTGTTTGTGTCTGTCGCCATGACGGCTTTTCGAAAGTTATTGATAATTCGGTTGGTCATATTTTTTGCCCTCCCAGCATTGGAGCCTCAAGAGCTGTTGCCGGATCTCTACGGCTTATAATAGCACGAATTGCCGTCAGTTTATAATGCAGGAGGGCGGAATCGGGATGACCGGGCTCTTTTTGGCATGCACTGCAAGAGCATCATAAGGAAACATTCTGGCGAAAATACAAAACCCCCCTTTGTTTCTCTTTTTTTTGAAATGTATATTTAATGTTGTATGGTGGCTGGAGAGTATACGAAATCAGTTCAGTAAGCACGTTATCAGTTTTCGTTTCCACGTTCACATACGGTAACCTGTTGTACAGTTTTTTTTGAAAAGAGGAGCAAAACGGTATTGCTACAGGAGGGGAGGGTGAATAAACAGTTTTGTTGGTGGAGTGACGTTTTCCACTGTTTTTTATCAACGGCAACGATCAGGGTACTTTTTCTTTTTACGGCTCTTTTCTGTATGGGAGGGCAGGGAGAAGTTTTGCGGGCAGCAGTCAACAGGGATGCCGAAGAACTCTATACTTCAGAAGAGTATGAGTCCAACCTTGCAGTGGCCCGGCAACTGGTCGAGAATGCGGAAAAAAATCTCAGCCCTTTTCATGCCGATCTTGCCCTCTGTCTCAATAATCTTGGTGCGCTCTATGTTGTCCATGACCGCTATGCAGAAGCAGCTCCTATCCTCGAAAAAGCTCTTGCCATCCGCGAAAAAATCTTCAGCCCCCTTCATCCTGATGTTGCTCTCAGTTTGAATAATCTGGCAGAGGTCTACAGGGCTCAGGGAAAATATCGTGAAGCGGAACCTTTTTACCGGAGGGCACTGGCTATCCGCGAAAAAATTTATAGCCCCGTTCACCCCGACGTGGCCCTCAGTTTGGCAAATCTTTCGGAGTTGTGTCGTCTTCAGTGTCAGTATGGAGAGGCTGAGTCACTCTGCAAGCGTGCACTTGCTTTGCGGGAAAAGAGTGCAGATGCTTCAGCGTCCGATAGAGCCCAGAGTCTCAATAACCTTGGAAAGATCTTTGTTGCCACAGGCCGCCTGCAGCAGGCAGAACCACTCTACCTCAGAGCGCTGACGCTTTGGCAACAAAGCCTTGGCCCGGATCATCCCCTGACAGCAAAGCCATTGAACAATCTCGCAGAGTTGTATCGTATGCAGGGTCGCTACAGCGAAGCTGAGACGTTTGGCCTGCGTTCACTCGCTCTTCGTGAGCAGTTCTTTGGCCGCGACCATCCTGTCGTGGCACTCACCCTCAACAACCTTGCTGTCCTGTATTTTACCCTTGGCCGGTATGCTGATGCTGAACTGCTTTACTTGCGGGCACTTGCCATTCGGGAGAAAGTTCTTGGCCCCGATCATCCTGCTGTGGCAACAAGTCTCAACAATCTTGCAGGGCTCTATTTCGCATTGGGGCGCCTCATGGAGGCTGAACCACTCTACCTGCGGGCACTCGCCATTCGGAAGAAAATTTTCAAGCCGAATCATCCTGAAATTTTGGCCGTCATGAACAACCTTTCCGGCCTCTATTTTGCCAAAAGCAGATATAATGATGCGGTGCGGCTCTCGGCGGATGTGTTGGCCATGCGCCAAAAATTTTCGGGTGCAGACCAGCCTGATGTGGCAACAACGTTCAATAACCTCGCAGGGCTTTACCTTGCCCAGGGGAAGTATAACATGGCTGAGCGGTTCTATTTGCGTGCACTGGCCATCAGAGAGAGAGTTTATTCCCGTGATCATCCCGATCTGGCCACAAGCCTCAACAACCTTGGAGAGTTGTATCGCTCGCAAGGTCGCTTTTCCGAGGCGCTGACCTGCCTTCGTCGTGCTCTTGCCATTCGCGAGAATTTTTTTGGCAGGAATAATATTAACGTGTCAGAGAGTCTCAATAATCTTGCACTCTTGTACAAAAACCAGGCCAGATACGCGGTGGCTGAGCCGCTCTGCCTGCGCGCACTCGCCATTCGGGAGAAAGTTTTTGGCCAATTGCATCCCGATGTAGCAATAAGCCTTAACAATCTCGCTTCGCTCTATTATGCCCAGGGCCGTTATGCAGAGGCAGAACCACTCTATCTGCGTGCACAAACCATCAATCAAAAGATTTTCCCTGCTCTTCACACCGTTACAGCTCTCTTTTTGAATAACCTTGCAGAGCTGAAAAATGCCCAAGGCAACTATCAGGAGGCCGAATCCCTTTACCGGCAAGCCCTCGCTATACAGGAAAAACTCCTGGGCAGTAATCATCCAGATGTTGCAACAACGCTTAATAACCTGGCAGGGTTGCTTCGTCTTGAGGGCACATATCCTGAAGCATTGACTCTTTTCAAGCGCTCGCTCTTCATTCGGGAAAAGATCAGAGGTAAGGCAATCCATCCCGCTTTGGCCGTAACCCTGAACAACCTTGCGTTGCTCTACAGTGATATGGAAAAGCGTAAAGAAGCGCTTGCTCTCTACAAACGTGCTCTTGTCATTCAGAAAAAAACGGTGGGCCAGAATCATCCGGATGTAGCAACGACCATCAACAATATGGCCGCACTCTCTATTGCGGAAGGCCGATACAGGGAGGCCGAGCCTCTCTGCAAGCGTGCTCTGGCCATTGCAGAACACTCCCTGGGAGCTTTTCACCCCAATGTTGCGGCAGTGCTTGATAATCTTGTTGTGATCTATCGAAAAACAGGAAGAGGAAACGATGCTGACAGAATGGAACAACGCGCAACAACTATCAGGACAGAGAAACGATGATGAACCTTATCGTGAAAACGGTAGTCCGGAAATTTTTGCAGCTCATGCTTGCTTGCGCGGTCAGTGTGGTTATTGCTGTTTTTGTTGCGAAGGCGGAAACGCTCAAAACAGGCTGGCATCATGAGGATGAAAGGGTTGCCTATCTCGTGCCG
>CAINOO010000237.1 GCA_903851535.1 uncultured Chlorobiaceae bacterium
GCCATGCTGGTAGGAGTCAACAAGACGACTCAGCTCCTCCTGCATCTCCCGGAGTTCTTGCTGCAATTGGGTGCGGCTCTGAAACTCAACCTCCTCTTCACTGAAGTCGAGTTCAAGCTCGAGGAGGGCACATGATCGGAGAAGCGCACGCCGCATGGCATCAAGCTGTATGGAAAGTGAGCCCTGCATCTGTGTCACCGCAGTACGAAAAGCCGATTCCGAACGGGCGTGGATCATCTCGCCAATCGCCTCAGCCTGCAAGAGGTCTATACGCCCGTTGAGAAAGGCCCGCCGGGTAAACTCTCCCGGCTCAGCCAGCCTGCATCCCCCGTCGAGCAGCACCTTGAGGATATGCTTCACCACAACCGGCCCGCCGTGGCAACTGAACTCAACCATATCCTCCTTCGTGAACGAGTTTGGCGCACGAAACACCAGAGCAACCACCTCGTCAATGAGCCCTTCGCTGTCGTGCACGGTACCAAAATGGGCCCTGAACCCTTTTGATTGTGCAAAGCGGAAGGTCGGGTTGTTTTTTTTGTGAAACACCCCCTGGGCAATTTCAAAAACTCCTTTGCCACTGATACGAACAACCGCAAGGGCGCCAACACCAACCGGTGTGGCAATGGCTGCAATCGGGTATCCCTCTTCTGGCTTCATGATGGACGTGGTCATGGCTCCTCGATAATCACTATTGGTATGGTTCAGTTTCATGAACCCTTTCGGCAAGTATACGGAAATAGCGGCAAGAAAGCGTAACTTCAGCCACAGGTGGAAGTCGAAACCCATGAAAAAAAATGACGCGATGGAAGAGCAGAGGACAATCGAGCAGATAAAGGCCGATATTGTGGCAGAGCGGGAGAGAACCCTTTTGGAGCAGTTTGAGCGCACCCTGGAGCTTGTCAAAATGCTGCGAAAAGAGTGCCCCTGGGATCGGAAGCAGACCCCCGAGTCGCTGGCCCACCTGCTGCTCGAAGAGAGCTACGAACTGATCCACGCCATCGACCAGCATGATGAGAGCGAGCTGAAAAAAGAGTGTGGCGACCTCTTTCTGCATCTCGCCTTTCAGGTACTCCTCGGCGAAGAGCGCGGAAGCTTCTCCTTTGGCGAAGTTTTTGACGCGCTCTGCCACAAACTCATCAGCCGCCATCCGCATGTTTTCGGAGCGGTCATTGCCGAAACAGAAGAGGTGGTACTGCAAAACTGGGAGAACCTCAAGCTCAGGGAGGGGCGCAAGAGTATGCTCGACGGGGTGCCAAATGCAATGTCGGAGCTGCTGCGTGCCTACCGTGTACAGAAAAAAGTTGCCGGTGTCGGCTTCGACTGGCCAAGCGATGAAGGGGTGCTCGAAAAACTTGCCGAAGAGGTCAGGGAGCTGAAAGAGGCCCTCAGCAAAGAGGAGCAGGAGGAGGAGTTCGGAGACCTGCTTTTCACCCTCGTCAACTACAGCCGCTTCATCGGAGCCAACCCCGAAGATGCTCTCCGCAAAGCCACCAACAAGTTCATGGCCCGCTTCCGCCACATTGAAACAGAGGTGCAGGCATCAGAGCGCAACTGGCAGGAGTATACCCCCGAGGAGCTCGACCTGCTATGGAACAAGGCGAAAGGCAGATAGCTCTCCTTCCAGAAACTCCCCCGCTGCTTTCAGATATGCTTCATTGACACGGTGGCCACCCATGAACTCACTGACAACAACAGGAACTGCACCCTCATGAAGCCTTGCAGCATCCCGCTCATGGCGCTCCCTCGAATAAAGCCGGTCACGGCTGCCACGAGCAAGGTGCACCCTGCCCATGCGGTCACTGACGGAGAGCTCCGGCGGAATGTCGCCACCAAGGAGCATGAGCCACTCTGAACGATGACGGCCAAGCAGGGCCGCACGTGCAGCCATCCCGGCACCCTGCGAATAGCCGTGAAAACAGAGGCGCTCATTCACCTCATACAGAGCCTTGATGCGCTCAATAACTCCATCAACATAATGCACATTCTCTTCGATCTGATGCTCACGGTCATGGCTGCTCATCCAACTGGCTCCAGGATTGCCCGCGTTAGTGCAGACGGAGTGCAACGCCTCAATGGCGCAGCAAAACCAGCTCTCTGAACCGGGAATGGCACAAAGCAGACGAAACTCATCTTCGGCGGTCTGGCCGAAACCATGAAACCCCGCAAGAAGCGGGGCCGGGCCAGTGTGCGCGGGTAAACGAAGCAGATACTTCCCGCGCACCGACGATTGTATGCTCTGGGTCAAGACTCCAGAATCTTCAAAATGCCCCTGAGCGGTATGGAGGCCCAGTCAGGCCGGTTGTTCAGCTCGTAATTAAGCTCATAGACCGCCTTGTTCATCAAATAGGCACGCATCAGATGCTCCCGCTGTTTCGGTTCTGCCGGAACAATATCGCTGCCTCTTGTCTTCGCGAAATAGGTGTCGATAAAGTGCTGCCCCACATAGAAACTCCAGCGATCGGCCCAGGGCTCAAGGGCAAGCCGCTCTTCAGGACGAATGACTGAGTTGCCCTGCTGCAACCCGCTGAAGGCTGCGTAGTCGAAGGAACGAAGCATCCCTGAAATATCGCGGAAGACCGATCGTTTGATTTTGCGCTCGGAAAGAGGACGGGAGGGCTCTCCCTCGAAATCAATAATCACAAAGTCCTTGCCGGTAAAGAGCACCTGGCCGAGGTGATAATCGCCGTGAATACGGATTTTGAGCGTATCGATTTTTTCTACCCTGACAGGATCAAACTGCTGCAAAATCTGTTTCTGCTTCTGCACAAAAAGTGATGCCAGCTTCTGCTGCTCCGGTGTCATTTTCGGCATGATTTCGCGAATAAGAATAACTGCGCGTTTCACCTGCTCGCACATCGCCTGGTAGATGGAGCGTTGGTAAAGCGAGGTAAAGGCTTCAGGAGCAAATGCCGGCTCGCTGTCGAGCGAGGCCAGTGAGAGGTGCATTTCAGCCGTCCGTTCAGCCAGCTTCTCTATCATACCAAGATAGGCTTCACCAAGAAGCTCGTGCATAATGGCAGGGAGCTGCACGGGATCGCCACTCAAACCCGGTAACGGAGGAAGCACAATACCGCTGCTGATTCTGGCAAGAAGGTCGTCATAATAGCGCTTTACATGCCCAAGCGACAGTTGCCATGCATCCCCTTCGTTTTTGACGAAATGCTGCAAAATGCCAAGCGAGTAGCGGCTGGTGCGACTTTGCTCATAGTTCAGCGATCCAAGGAAGTCCGGCAGATTTTTGAACGAGGTCTGTTCGCTCAATGCACTGCACATCTCCACTTCGGGAGAGAGTCCCACTTCAATGCGGCGGTAGAGCTTCAGGCAGAGGTCGTTATGAAAGCGGATTGAGGTATTGGTCTGTTCAACACCCATAAGGCGCGGCTCCTGATCCTGACCAGCATTTTTTTCAATGATGGCATCAAGCTTCACCGACTTCAAGCCGGAAACAAGGCCAACCTTGCCCTGCCACGTCTCCTTGCCGATAACAAGCTCATAAAGGTGGTTCAGGAAGCGGCTGTCGAAGGTTGCGTCGCAGAGATAACCCTCATCATCGCCGACGTTCACCCTTGCAATAATCCTCTTGTAAAAATTGTCGTCAGAAGGACTTACTTTTGATAGTGATGAAAAACAGACCGGCAGTTGATAGATCTCGTTTTCACCGCTTGAGTAGCGCACATCCGTCACCAGCAACTTCGCCTTGGTCATCCCTTCAACCGGGATGGTATCGATAATAGAGATGCGCATGATATTGCGTGCCTTGCCACCAAACCAACGACTCGCACTGTAATACTGGGGCAAAATCTCCGTTTCAAGCCGGTCACGGCTTTTGCCGGTAAAGAGGTTTTGCCAACGCGAGGGTGTTGCAAAGGGGCTATCGAGGAAAGGACGGGTATCGGCAATCTCGATATCCTTGACCAGCTTGAGCCAGAAGTAACCATAAGCGCCCAGTGACACCATGTAGGGTGTTTTGTGGATTTTCGGGAAGCGGTTCAAACTGAAGACCTCTTCGGGCACATAGCCGTCAAAACGGGAGAGGTCGATGGTCACCGCCTGGGCATTCCTTGAAAGATTGATAACACTGAGAATGGTTTCATCTTCAAACCGGCGGACAAAAATCAGCACCTTGGGATTGCTCACTTCGAGAAACTCAATGGTACCACGACTGAGCGATTTATAGCGGTGGGCCGTTGAAATGGTATGGCGCATCCACCAGAGGAGGGAGTTGACATTGCTCTCCTGCACCTCAACGTTGACCGCCTCATAATGGTATTCAGGATCAATGATGACCGGAAGCTGAAGGCGCTGGGGATTGGCACGCGAAAAACCTGCATTGCGATCAGAATTCCACTGCATGGGAGTGCGAACTCCGTCGCGATCACCAAGGTAGAAGTTGTCACCCATGCCGATCTCGTCACCATAATAGAGCACCGGTGTGCCAGGCAACGAAAGCAGCATGATGTTCATCAGCTCAATCTTGCGGCGGTCATTGGCCATAAGCGGCGCAAGGCGGCGACGGATACCGAGGTTGATACGCGCCCTCGGATCGTTGGCATAGACCCTGCGCATGTAGTCGCGCTCCTCATCGGTAACCATCTCAAGCGTCAACTCGTCATGGTTACGAAGGAAGGATGCCCACTGGCAGTTCTCCGGAATTTCAGGAGTCTGTTCGAGAATATCGAGAATAGGAAAACGATCTTCGGTGGCAAGCGCCATGTACATGCGGGGCATGAGGGGAAAATGGAAGTTCATGTGACAAAGATCCCCGGTGCCGAAATAGGCTGCGGAATCTTCAGGCCACTGATTGGCTTCGGCCAGCAACATGCGGTTGGGATAGTGCTCGTCAACATAGGAGCGCAACGCTCTCAGGTAATCGTACGTCCGGGGCAGGTTTTCGCAGTTGCTCCCCTCCTCCTCATAGAGATAGGGTACAGCATCAAGGCGCAGCCCGTCAACACCCATACCAAGCCAGAAATCAAGCACGCTGAGCAGCGCCTTGTGAACTTCAGGATTTTCAAAGTTCAGATCGGGCTGGTGATGATAGAAGCGGTGCCAGAAATATTGCCCGGCAACCGGATCCCACGTCCAGTTTGAAGACTCGAAGTCCTGAAAAATAATACGGGTTTCTGAATATTTGTTTGAGTCGTCGCTCCAGACATAAAAGTTACGCTCGGGGGAGCCTGCCGGTGCTTTGCGTGCACGCTGGAACCATTCGTGCTGATCGGAAGTATGGTTAACCACCAGCTCGGTAATCACCTTGAGGCCAAGGCTGTGTGCCTCCTCAAGAAACTCCCTGAAATCTTCCATCGTCCCGTAGTCGGGGTTGACGCTCATATAGTCGGCAATATCGTAGCCATCGTCACGCAACGGCGAGGGGTAAAAGGGGAGCAGCCAGATGGCAGTGACACCAAGACTTTGCAGATAACCGAGCTTCTGGCGCAAGCCCTGAAAATCTCCTACACCGTCGTTGTTGCTGTCATAGAAGGTCTTGACATGTGCCTCATAAATAATTGCATCCTTGTACCAGAGCGGTTCGGGTTGATACATGTTGAATTCGTTGGATAAAAAGTGACTGAATTTAAACTATTGATCGGTGTCAGGAGAGCGTTACCCTGAAAATATGCGCTGGCATGAACTGTGGATTAATCTCCACAAAGTTCCATTCACCGCTCCACTGGTAGCGTGAGCCACTGAGCAGATCCTCAACCGTGAACACGTGCTGATGCGAAAGGCCAAAAAGCTCAAGCGGGAAACGGAGCCACCCGCCCTGAGTGCCAAACTGATCGAGATTGACCACCGTCAGCACGATATTAGTGCCATCCGACGACCGCTTCACATAGCCCATCAACTGTTCATGTTCATGGCCTGGCGAATCTTCGATGCGCACAAAGGTAATGTCGCAACTCTGCTGCAGTGCCGGGTTCTCTTTGCGAATGCGGTTGATGCGGGTAATCTCCGCACGAATGTTGCCGGGCCTGTCGAGATCCCACTGCCGAATCTCATATTTTTCGGAATCAAGGTACTCCTCCTTGCCTTCACCAACCGGCACGTTTTCGCACAACTCGTAGGCAGGGCCGTACATGCCATAGTTAGCCGAGAGCGTTGAGGCCAAAACAAGACGGATAATGAACTTCTCCCGTCCCCCTTGTTGCAGCTCTTCATGGAGGATATCAGGTGTGTTCGGCCAGAAATTCGCCCGCATGAAATGCTTCAGCGGCGCTGAGGTGAGTTCGGTCACATAGGCTTGCAGTTCATGCTTGCTGTTGCGCCAGGTAAAGTAGCTGTATGACTGGCTGTAACCCACCTTGGCAAGCCTCGCCATCAGTTTGGGACGGGTGAAGGCTTCGGCAAGAAAGACAGTGTCCGGATACTCCTCCCTTATTGAGGCAATGGCCCATTCCCAGAAAGGAAAGGCTTTGGTGTGGGGATTGTCGACACGGAAAATTTTTACCCCCTTGCTGATCCAGAAAAGGAAGATGCTTTTCAGTTCAATCCAGAGGTTCTGCCAGTCAACTGACTCAAAATTGATCGGGAGAATATCCTCATACCGTTTGGGAGGGTTTTCGGCAAACTGCACCGTACCATCGGGACGCCAGGTGAACCACTGCGGGTGCTCCTGCACATAAGGGTGGTCGGGCGAGCACTGGAAAGCGATATCGAGTGCCACAGAGATACCAAGCCTCCCGGCCTCCGTAACAAATTCTGTAAAATCTTCCAGCGTACCAAGTTCCGGGTGAACCGACTTGTGGCCGCCATCACTGTTGCCAATTGCCCAGCAACTGCCCGGCTCACCGGGAGCTGCAACAAGCGCATTGTTTTTTCCCTTCCGTTTGGTGTAGCCTATCGGATGAATGGGTGGCAAATAGAGCACATCAAACCCCATACCGGCTATCAAAGGCAATTGGCGGCGGCAATCGTTAAAAGTGCCATGTTTGCCTGGCTCAGCACCCCATGAACGGGGAAAAAGCTCATACCAGGCACTGCATCCTGCCTTTTTCTGCTCGACGGTCAATCGGAGCAACTTGTCATAGAGGGAGGTAGAGTCCTTGTCGGGATAACTATGCATGAGCCTCCCAAGCTCGTCATCAAGCGCTGCGGATGCGGCCTCCTCCTGTTCCTCTGAACGGAGGCAGGAGGCAATATAATCAAGCATGGCTGCATCGGCAGCTCCAGCCCGTTTGGCCCCCTTGTCTACCATAAGCGCGCCAATCTGCAAGTCGAGTGAAACATCCTGGCCTGCCGCTATTTTTTTCGTCAACCCCTTTTGCCATGTCTGAAAATGGTCAACCCGTGCCGCAATGGTATAGTCGTAGAGTCCAGGTTCTCCTGCAACAAAGGAGCCTCGCCAGCGATCGTTGCCTTGCGGCTCCATCGGCGAAGTACGCCACGCATCACTGCCCGGGAACCGGAAGCAGAGTTCTGCCATGATGGTATCGGCGCCGTCAACAAAAATATCGGCCTCTACCACCACGCGCTCACCCTCCACTGCTTTGGCAGGATAGTTGCCGCCATCAAGTTCTGGAGAGACATTTTCTATGACAACCCGCTGACGACCGTCAAAGGGTTGATTACTGTATTGGGGTGCCGCCCGTCGGAATGCTTGGTTCATCTGCTGAATCTCTGTTTATTGGCCGGAGGTATCCCTCCGTAGAGAAGGGAAAATATGAAAACTCCTGTACTTTTTTGCGTCGATACTCTTTCTAATTTCGATGACCCCGTTAAATCAGCCGATACAACTACTTCTTTGATTTCTCCTGAAAATAATTGTTCTTTCAGGACAACCATTTTATGATCAGTAACCAAGCCAATGAACCATCATGTTTGAACCACAAAAAGAAAGACTGCAGGAGATTCATCGTCGCCTCGAACAGTTACGGGGGTATCTTTGACGTCGATCAGCGTAAGGAAAAAATAGAAGATCTTGAAAAAATTTCTTTTGACCCAACCTTTTGGAACGATCAGAAGGCGGCCAACAAAATACTGAAAGAGCTGAACGAACACAAGTCGTGGACTGATGCCTACGAAAAGATTGCAACAAAAGCACGCGCCTGCCAGGATGAGTTCGACATTGCCATAGAACTCGACGACGAATCCTTCGGCGAAGAACTCACCACCATCATCGCCTCAATTGAGCAGGATATTGCCGCCGTTGAATTCAAAAACATGCTATCGGGCAAGGATGATCCCGGAAACGCTCTTATCACCATCCATGCCGGAGCAGGCGGTACCGAGGCGCAAGACTGGGCAGAGATGCTCTACCGCATGTACATGCGCTGGGCCGAACGCAAGGGATTCAAAATCTATACCGACGACTACCAGGAGGGTGACGGTGCAGGCATCAAAACCGCAACACTTGAAATTGAAGGACCATACGCCTATGGCTATCTGAAAGCTGAAAACGGTGTGCACCGGCTGGTGCGCGTCTCGCCTTACGACTCGAATGCCCGGCGGCACACCTCATTTGCAAGTGTCTACACCTATCCGGAAGCTCCTCCCGATGTGGAAATAGAGGTCCGCAAGGAGGATCTTGAACTCTCAACCTTCCGCAGCGGCGGCAAGGGGGGGCAGAACGTCAACAAGGTTGAGACTGCCGTGCGCATCAAGCACCTTCCGACCGGCATTGTGGTCGGCTGCCAGGAGGAGCGTTCACAGTTCCAGAACAGGGAGCGTGCCATGAAAATGCTGATGGCCCAGCTCTACCAGCGGCAGCGCGACGAAGAGGATGCCAGAAAGCGGGAGATTGAGGGCAAAAAGAAAAAAATTGAATGGGGAAGCCAGATCCGCAGCTATGTGCTCGACGACCGGCGCATCAAAGATCACCGCACCAACTACGAGCGCTTTGACGTGGAGACCGTACTTGACGGAGACCTTGACGAGTTCATGGAAAAATATCTCTCCGAATTCGGCGACTGATGCCCCGCTCCGAAAGCAGCCATCTTCTCCGGTTTGGCATCATCACCGATATCCACTTCTCCACGGAGAGCGAAACTGCGGCAGCAGAGAGCACTGCCGCAGAGCTTCGCGCCTGCATGGAGTGCTGGCAACGTCACGATGTCGATTTTCTCCTGCAACTCGGCGACCTGATCAAGGGAAGCGACGCCTGCAAACACGAAGAGTTCCGGCAAGTGCAATCCATTTTTAAGCCATTTACCGCCACCATCCGCCACGTCATCGGCAACCACTGCCTCGCCCTGCCGCGCCAGGAGCTGATGGAGGCTCTTGGTTTGCAAAGCGCCTTTTACAGCTTTACCATGCAGGGGTTCCGCTTTATCGTGCTTGACGGCATGGACGTTTCAGTACTCCGCACACCTGAAACAGAGGATGATCGCCAGTACCTTGACCACTTTCATGCACACCCCGAACTGCACGACTACTGCGGTGCCGTGGGCAGTCAGCAAAAGGCATGGCTGCAAGGAGAGCTTCATGATGCAGAATGCCGGGGCGAAAAGGTCATCATCATCTGCCACTTTCCACTGCTGCCTGAAACCACCGACCAGCGTCACGGGCTTCTCTGGAACCACCGCGAAATTGCCGAACGGCTTGCCGCTTCACCCGCAGTCAAAGTCTGCCTCAGTGGCCACTACCACTACGGCGGCTACGCACAGCTCAATGGTGTCCACTTTGTGGTGTTGCCAGCCTTCGTGAACCGCAGCGCCCACCCCCGCTTCGCCTGCGGCACGGTAGAGCTGCAAGGTGAACGGATGGTGGTGCGAAACCAGCTCGATGAAACAGTGTACGATCTTGCTCTCCGCCATTGAACGGGCTCTGCGCAAACCCTTCTACAAGCTTTCCAACCTGTACATCACCATCACGAAGCTCCGTCATCCGCAAAAGGATTTGAAATCTGATCCGTCGGAGTGATGCTTATGGACTCCGGGAGATGCTCATCATGCATGGTCGCCACGATAGCCTCAAAAAGAGACTTCAGCCTCTCTGCATAAGCAAGCCCAACCTGGTCCCGCGTAATATCAATGCTTCCATAGATCGAAATACGATCCACCCGATTCTCTATGCTCAACCCGCCAATGCCCAACGCATCAGACTCATTGGCAAAAGGGGATATCTTCTTCTTTTCCTTGCTCATACTGTATGCTCCTGCTTTATGGGTATCAATAAGGGACAGAATGCTCCATAGGGTCAGGCAAAACCAGCTTCAACTCTTTTGCCGCAAGCGAAAGATTGGGAAAAAAATTAATCCCCGCCAAATTCTCTATCTGGCTGATGCTCAGCACCCGCCACCCATCTCCCTGCTCGTTGCTGACATAGTAGGCTGCCCCCCTCCTTGTGCGAGGATCGTAGACAATTTTGAACATATTTGTCGGCACAAAAACCCTGCCATTAATCCGGCCAAGCGTGTTGCCAAGATAGAGTGGCCCCGAAATCACATACAGATCGCCACCCCTTTTGACCATGCCTCTCACAGAGGATTCAATGGCCGCCCATAAATGACGGTTATTGTCCGGATCCTGCGGAATCATGTTTGCGAGAGAAAAACACTGCTCCTGGGCCCTCTCCGATGGCATATCAGCATTGGGCGCAACATGGCCACGATCAAACCCGGATTTTGCATAATCCCTCAACTCAGACCTCTCACTGGCGGGAAGCTGTCCTTCAGGATGAAAACTGTTACGCCTCTCCAGCCCCTGCGCACTCAACAGGTTCTGGCGCGTCAAGTGCTCAGCCGCCCATAACGGGCTCTTCGTCACACCCGAATGCATCACCACATAGTTGTCAAAACCCAACTCACGCGTTTTTACCGCCAGTTTCAGGTTCCTGATATCCGGCGCAACGCCGCTCAAATATTGCGACGGCCACTCTGTAATGGCCGCGCATAACGTCCTTGCGTTTCCCGCCGCCACCAGCAGCACGAAAAGCGCAAAAAAAGTGATCCGACCCCGAAGAGACGGAGTAATCCCGAGCACCTTCATAAAAGTCCCCCTGTAAAAATGTTATGCAACCAAACGGGGAGTCATAAAGCAAAATGGACTCTAACCCCTTTTCCGGCATGAATATACACTTACAGGAAGGAACTCTTCATAAGGCAATAATGCGAAAAACAGGAACAAGGAGGACACCACGTAACCAATACGAGAAATCGCTGTAATTCCTCTTTTCAAAAGAAGATTTTCTGATTTTAAACCTTATTGTGCGGGCAACCGAAATCAGGAGTAAACCGGCACGCAGGATCGGCAGACAACTCCTCTGGTTCGGCAGGTTCCGCTGGCTCCGGGATTGTGGAATAAAAACGCCACTCTTTATTGACAATCCGGGCTCCATGACCAAAGGTAAAATATGACCATGCCCACTGAAGAATAACAAACAACCGGTGTTTCGCTCCACTGAGGTAGTAAATATGAACCGTCAGCCAGATAATCCATGCAGGCAAGCCTGAAAGCCTGACATTTCCCCGTTCCGCAATAGCCGCATTTTTACCAATGGTGGCCATCTGCCCCTTGTCGCGATAGAGAAAAGACTTTCTGGGTTTTCCGCTGATATCGAGCAGAATATTTTTTCCAATTGCAACACCCTCCTGCAAGGCAACAGAGGCCTGCCCTGGAAGGGTTGTTTCATCCGGAAGGGAAAAATTGGCCTGATCGCCCCCGCAAAAAACCTCCGGGTATCCTGTGACGCTGAGATCTTCACCAACCAGAATACGGCCGCTTTTATCGGTCGCAAACCCGATGGTTTTTCCGATAGTTGTTGCCCTTACCCCCGCAGCCCAAAGCACTGTCCCGGCTTCGATACGCTCATTACCAACCTGAATACCATCGGCATCAATATGAGTGACCCTGCTGCACGACCAAACCTGAACCCCAAGCTTTTCAAGCGCACGAGTTGCCTTTACGGAGAGTTCCTGCGAGAAACTTTGAAGAATACGTTCTGCGGAATGAACAATAAAAATTCTGGTCAACGTGGAGTCAATATTTTTATAATACTTCGACAAAAAATAACGATTCATCTCCCCTACTGAGCCTGCAAGCTCAACACCCGTAGGGCCGCCTCCAACAATCACAAAGGTGAGCAACTTTCTTTTTTCTGCCTGATCCTGGGTGCGTTCAGCATTTTCAAACGCTTCCATGACTCTACGACGGATTTCAGCCGCCTGGGCAATGGTTTTCAAGCCGGGCGCAAACTCCTCCCACTCATTATGACCAAAATAATGGTGCTTGGCCCCGCAGCACAACACGAGATAATCATACTGCATGGTGCCAAAATCAGTAAAAACCGTTTTGTTGTGAGGATCAACCGTCTTCACAATTCCTTTCAGCACCGTCACATTTTTGTACTTCGAAAGGATAATACGAAGAGGATAGGCAATCTCCCCGGCATTGAGCGCCGACATGGCAACCTGATAAAGTAGTGGCTGAAAAAGCTGGAAATTATTCTTGTCAATGAGGGTCACCCGAACCTCCTTGCGGTTACCAAGCGCTTTGGCAACATTGAGGCCAGCAAATCCACCCCCGACAATCACAACATGTTTCATGTTCCCCTTTACTCACCGTTTACGAATCC
>CAINOO010000238.1 GCA_903851535.1 uncultured Chlorobiaceae bacterium
CTCGCCGCGCTGCAAACCTCTTTTGTTGTCTATGAATCACCCTTCAGAATCATGAAACTCCTCGATGAGCTCAGCAACGTCATGGAGGATGCCCAAATTTTTGTTGGACGGGAGATGACCAAAATACATGA
This sequence comes from uncultured Chlorobiaceae bacterium, assembly GCA_903851535.1. Classification (GTDB taxonomy): domain Bacteria; phylum Bacteroidota; class Chlorobiia; order Chlorobiales; family Chlorobiaceae; genus Chlorobium. Next base: position 132 of record CAINOO010000238.1, read on the forward strand.
AGAGTACCTTACCGGTACCATCGAAGAGATACGCCAAAAACTTGCCGACGGCAAAGCACGGGGAGAGTTTGTGGTGATTGTTCACCCGCCCCAAAAAAAATCAATCAAACCAGAAGAGGACGATGCAGATCATCACTGAACCCTGCCAGATGCAGGCAATAGCCGAAAAGCTGCGGCTCAACCGCCAGCTCATCGGCGTCGTCATGACCATGGGGGCACTGCACGAAGGGCATTTGAGCCTTGTCAAGCTTGCCCGCCAAAGCGCTGGCACCGTTATTCTCACGATATTTGTCAACCCTTCACAGTTCGGGCTTGACGAAGACCTCCACCAATACCCCAGACCTTTCGAACAGGATGTCGCCCTTGCAAAAGCGGCAGAAGTCGATTACCTCTTCGCACCTGACGCTGGCAGCATCTACCCCGAAAACTATCAGACCACTCTCGAATGCGGTGCCCTCGGCAAACGACTTGAAGGAGAGCGACGGCCGGGCCACTTCAACGGCGTGGCCACCATCGTAACCAAACTCTTTCATATCACAAAACCGCACCGGGCAATCTTCGGCCAAAAGGATGCACAACAACTCGCCATTATCCGCCAGATTGTTAAAGATCTTGATCTCGATATAACCATTGTGGCCGCGCCCATTATACGCGAAGAGAGTGGACTGGCGGTAAGTTCAAGAAATATCTATCTTTCGAACCAGGAGCGCAGCGCAGCCTCCATTCTTTATCAGGGAATCTGCCATGCCGAACAGTGCATTGCCGACAAGAAAAAAGAGCTTCCGGCAATTGCCGCAGAGATCGAGCAGATGATAGGCTCCACACCTGGATGCCGCTCCGATTATGTCGTTTTTGTTGATGAAGAGCGGTTTTTGCCCGTCGAGACCGTTGAAGAAGGAAAAGAGTATCGCCTTCTTCTCGCGGCTTGGTGCGGAAGGGTACGGCTTATCGACAACGGCAAATTCCGTGCATGAGGGAGCATGAGATGAGGTTACCGGAAGAGATTTTTTTGTGTTATATTTCGGAACTTGTTCATTGCCTGAAAACAACCGGACAACATTTTTATCACTTACTATCACACGATCTCCATGATTATCAACAAAGAAATTGATCTTGGCCAGGGCAGGGTTATCTCGATTGAAACCGGAAAAATGGCAAAACAGGCCGATGGCGCTGTCGTTGTCCGCCTTGGCGACACGATGGTCATTGCAACGGTTGTTTCAAGCAAAAAAACACCTCCTCCCAATCAGGACTACTTTCCTCTCCAGGTTGAATACCGCGAGAAATATTCGGCTGCAGGCAAATTCCCCGGAGGTTTTTTCAAGCGTGAAAGCCGCCCCTCCGAAAAAGAGATTCTTTCAGCACGACTGATCGACCGTGCGCTCCGTCCGCTCTTTCCTGATGGCTACCTCTATGAAACCCAGATCATTATAACGGTGATCTCTTCTGACCAGATCAATGACGGCGACGTCCTCGGTGGTCTGGCAGCATCAACGGCCATCATGGTCTCCGATATTCCTTTCCACAACCCGATGTCTGAAGTACGGGTTGGCAGAATCAACGGACTCTTTATCATCAACCCCGATAGCAACGAACTGGCCAGCAGCGACCTTGACATCTGTATCGGTGGAACGACGGATACCATCTGCATGCTCGAAGGCGAGATGAAAGAAATTTCCGAAGCAGAGATGCTTGACGCCATCAAGTTCGGTCACGCAGCCATCCGCAAACTTTGTGCCCTCCAGAGCGAGATTGCAGCAGAAGTGGCAAAACCGAACCGCCCCTTTGCCCCGACCATCATTCCGGCAGAGCTTACCGAAGTTGTCCGGGGACTTTGCGAAAGCCGCCTCAAGGAGCTTGCCTACACCCCGCTCCAGAAGGAAGAGCGCGCCGACCAGACCGCACACATCTATCGCGAAACCATAGAGGCTACCATTGAGCACTTCAAGGCAGCCATCAGCAGCGAAGATATTGCCGCAGACCCCTCAAAAGCACTCTGCCTTAACCAGCATATCATCGACGAACAGATTCATACCGTCGAAAAGAGGATGATGCGCCACATGATTCTTGACGATGCAAAACGCCTTGACGGTCGTGCCCTTGACCAGGTTCGCCCTATCAGCATCGAACTTGGTATCATCCCGAGAGCCCACGGTTCCGCCCTCTTTACCAGGGGAGAGACCCAGGCACTTGTCACCATAACGCTCGGCACCAAAAAAGATGCCCAGTCCGTTGACACCCTGACCAGCAGTGCCGACAAAAGGTTCTATCTCCACTACAACTTTCCTCCCTTCAGCGTCGGTGAATGCGGACGGCTCGGAAGCATCGGACGCCGCGAAATCGGCCACGGCAACCTCGCAGAGCGCTCCATCAAGATGGTTGCTCCAACCGAGGAGGAGTTCCCCTACACCATCCGTATCGTCTCTGACATTCTTGAGTCAAACGGCTCATCATCAATGGCATCGGTATGCGGCGGAACACTTGCTTTGATGGATGGTGGTGTACCCCTCAAAAAGCCGGTATCGGGCATCGCCATGGGACTCATCAAGGAGGGAGCCTCTTATGCCGTACTCTCCGATATCCTCGGCAATGAAGATCACCTTGGGGATATGGATTTCAAGGTATCAGGCACCCGTGACGGTATTACCGCCTGCCAGATGGACATCAAAATTGACGGGCTCGACTATCACATCCTCGAAACCGCCCTTGAGCAGGCACGCAGGGGCCGTCTCCACATTCTCGACGAAATGGAGAAAGCGATCCCATCAACCCGTCAGGAGCTTGCAAACTTTGCACCAAAACTGACAACCATCAAGGTACCGGTTGACTGCATCGGCATGATTATCGGCAAAGGTGGAGAGACCATCCGCAGCATTACGGAAGAGACCGGTGCAGAAATCAACATTGAAGATGACGGAACGGTCACCATCGCCTGCTCCACCAGTGAGGGCACCAACGCCGCACTGGCTACCATAAAAAGTCTCACCGCCAAACCTGAGGTAGGCACGATCTATATTGGGAAGGTGCGCGACATTCGTGATGAGCTCGGTGCTTTTGTGGAATTCCTTCCCAAAACTGACGGACTGGTCCACATCTCTGAGATATCAAGCACAAGAGTGACAAAAGTGAGCGATCACCTGAAGATTGGAGAAAAAGTAAAGGTCAAGCTGGTGGATGTCCGCAAGGATCCCCGTACCGGAAAAACCAAGTTTGCCCTGTCAATAAAAGCTATTGAACAGGATGCTGCAAAAGAGAGCGGCGCAGAAAACAACTGAATCGCAACAAGAGTCAAAAAGCAGTACAGGTAACACTGTGCTGCTTTTTTTTTACGGGAAACAACTCTCATTCATCAACACACCATGAGGTACGATTTTTCAAAAACAGAAGCAAAATGGCAGGCCCGGTGGCAAAAGGAGCATACCTTTTCAACCAGTGAAGAGAGCGGCAAGCCCAAATACTATGTACTCGACATGTTTCCCTACCCCAGTGGCACCGGGCTCCATGTCGGCCACCTTGAAGGTTACACCGCATCAGATATCATCGCACGTTACAAACGGAGTTGTGGCTACAATGTGCTCCACCCGATGGGATGGGATGCCTTTGGACTGCCCGCCGAACAGTTTGCCATCAAGACAGGAACACACCCGAAAACCACAACCGAGGAGAATATACGGAGCTTCAAAGGCACCCTGCAGGCCATGGGCTTCTCCTACGACTGGTCGAGGGAGATTAACACCACCGACCCCCGTTATTTCAAATGGACACAGTGGATTTTTCTCAAGCTCTATGAGCGCGGACTGGCCTATATGTCGGAAGTGGACGTCAACTGGTGCGAAGAGCTCAAGACCGTTCTGGCAAATGAGGAGGTTGATGAAAAAATTGCTGACGGCTACACCGTTGTCCGGCGCCCCCTGCGGCAGTGGGTACTGAAAATTACCGCCTATGCCGACCGCCTGCTTGCCGACCTCGACGAGGTCGAGTGGCCGGAAAATGTCAAACAGATGCAGCGCAACTGGATTGGTCGCTCGGAAGGGGTGGAAATTGACTTTGAACTCCGCTGTCACAACAAAAAACTGAGAGTCTATACCACAAGGCCCGACACCCTCTTCGGAGCAACCTACCTTGTGCTCTCTCCAGAGCATCCGCTTGCCGAAAAACTCGCCACTGCGCAGCAATTGGTTGCAGTGAAAGAGTATATCAATAAGGCAAGGCTGAAAACAGAGCTTGAGCGGACGGGCCTGCAAAAAGAAAAGAGCGGCGTTTTTACCGGTTCTTATGCCATCAACCCTGCAAACGGCGAGCCCCTTCCTGTCTGGATATCCGACTTTGTGTTGATCAGTTACGGCACAGGCGCCATCATGTCCGTCCCGGCACATGACAGCCGCGACTGGGAGTTTGCCAAACAGTACAACCTCCCCATTCTTGAGGTCATCAAAAGCCCGCACGATGTCCAGGAAAAGGTTTTTGACGGCAAAGAGAGCGTTCCGGTCAACTCTTCAAACGATGAAATATCTCTCAACGGGCTCGCGTTCAGTGATGCTTTTGATCGGATGGCATCATGGCTTGAAACCAAAAAAGTTGGCCAGAGAAAGGTCAACTACAAGCTTCGCGACTGGATCTTCAGCCGCCAGCGATACTGGGGAGAGCCGATTCCGATCAAGCATTACGAGGATGGCACCCTTCGCACGGAGACTAACCTGCCGCTCACTCTGCCTGACGTAGAGGCTTATCACCCCTCATCAACCGGCGAATCGCCCCTTGCCAACATTCCGGACTGGCTCTATGGAAACGATGATCACGGAGCATTCCGGCGCGAAACCAACACCATGCCCCAGTGGGCGGGAAGTTGCTGGTACTACCTCCGCTTCATCGACCCTGAAAACAGCAACCAGTTGATCGACGCGGAAAAAGAGATCTACTGGATGAACGTCGATCTCTATATCGGCGGCGCCGAACATGCCGTCCTTCACCTGCTCTACGCACGCTTCTGGCACAAGGTTCTCTTTGACCTCGGCGTCGTCAGCACCAGGGAGCCCTTCAAAAAGCTCTTTAACCAAGGGATGATTCTTGGTGAAGACAATGAGAAAATGTCGAAATCACGCGGCAACGTCATTCCGGCAGACCACGTCCTGCAGCGATACGGAGCCGATGCTGTGCGTCTCTACGAGATGTTTTTGGGCCCTCTTGAGCAGGTCAAGCCCTGGAACACCAACGGCATTGAAGGTATAAGCCGTTTTCTGTCGAAAGTGTGGCGACTGGTCTACCCGGAACATGAGGGGCCGGCAAAGCTGCTTTCACTGGATACCATGCCGGAAGAGCTGCTGCGACGTATGCATAAAACCATTAAAAAGGTTGGTGAAGACACTGAACTGCTCAAATTCAATACGGCCATTTCCGAAATGATGGTCTTTGTTAACGAGCTGCACAAGGCTGGCTGCACAAACCGTACGGCCGTTGAGGCGCTGCTCACGCTGCTGGCACCCTACGCGCCCCACATCACTGAAGAACTCTGGGAAAGCATCGGCCACACCAAGTCCATCAGTGTAGCACCCTTTCCCACCTTTGATCAACATCTTGTCGAAGAGAGCATGTTGATCATTGCCGTGCAGATCAATGGAAAACTGAGAGGCACCTTTTCTGCTTCAGCAAAAAGCCCGAAAGAGTTTCTTCTTGAGGAGGCAAAAAAGGTTGAATCGGTACTCAAATTTATCGAGGGCCAAACAATTCTCCGTGAAATTGTTGTTCTCGACAAACTGGTCAACTTTGTTGTAAAACAAGGGTAACGAATGAGATTATAGACCGTAATTATTGCCGGAGAAAATTATTTTATGTAAAATCCATACAGGACGCATAAAACTGACTCTCCGGCTTTTAATCTCCGTTGCAACAAGTTATTTTCCACGTTCCCGAAGCCCTGTAATGGGTCGAAGTATCCTTTTTTTTAACACATAAAACATGGGTATCAATGGCTACAGACGAAACAACATCCAACGCAAAGAACAGCGTAACAACCCCTTCGGCAGAAGTATCAATCAGCTCTGTTATGTCTGAAAAACGGAAATTTCAGCCACCGGCAGAGTTTGCAGCCAATGCCCATGTCTCTTCCATGGAAGAGTATGAAAAACTCTATGCTGCCGCTGAAGCTGATCCTGAAGGCTACTGGGGCGGCATTGCTGAAAAATTCCACTGGTTCAAAAAGTGGGATAGCGTTCTGGAGTGGAATTCTCCCTTTGCAAAATGGTTTAACGGCGGAAAAACCAATATCTGCTACAACGCCCTCGATGTTCATGTCAGCAGTTGGAGAAAAAACAAGGCGGCCATTATCTGGGAAGGTGAGGAAGGTGGTCAGCGGGTTCTGACCTATGGCGAACTGCACCGCCAGGTCAGCAAGTTTGCAAACGTGCTGAAAATCGCCGGGATCAAGCCAGGCGACAGGGTTGCGATCTATATGGGCATGGTTCCTGAACTGGTTATCGCCGTTCTCGCCTGTGCACGCGTTGGAGCGGTCCATAATGTTATTTTTGCGGGCTTCTCTGCTCACGCCATTACCGAGCGTGTCAATGATTCACGCGCCAAGATGGTCATCTGCGCGGATGGCACAAGACGCCGCGGCGGTTCCATTAACCTGAAAAATATTGTTGATGAAGCCATTGTCAATACACCCTCTGTTCGCAGTGTCGTTGTACTGAAAGTTACCAGTGAAAAAATCAACATGCATGATGGCATGGATCATTGGTGGCATGATCTCATGGGCTTGGCCAGTGATGAATCGGAACCGGCAGAACTCGATGCAGAACATCCGCTCTTCGTCCTCTACACCAGCGGCTCAACCGGAAAACCAAAAGGTATCCTCCACACCACGGCCGGATACATGGTTCATGCTGCAAGCTCATTCAAATACGTTTTTGATATCAAGGACGAAGATATCTACTTCTGTACAGCAGATGTCGGGTGGATCACCGGACACAGCTACATGGTCTATGGCCCTCTGCTCAACGGTGCAACCCCTGCTCATGTATGAAGGTGCTCCAAACTATCCTCAGTGGGACCGGTTCTGGGATATCATCAACCGTCACAAGGTCACCATCCTCTATACGGCACCGACCGCTATCCGTGCCTTTATCCGTTCAGGAAACGAATGGGTAACCAAAC
>CAINOO010000239.1 GCA_903851535.1 uncultured Chlorobiaceae bacterium
ATACATTCCTTTTTGTTTCAACACCATCAACTCAGCGAAGCCACAGCATTCCGGCAACAATCCAATACCACCCCTCGTCGTTCAAATATATTCCTCATGGCCCGCAAAACAAAATACACACAAACTATTGCCACCCCATCACCAAAGAGACGCAGGCAAATCCTGCGCATCTACAGTTAGCAACGTGAGCGGCCCGGCGAGAAAGTATTCACTCTATCTCTGCCGCTGCTGCTCAATGTGGGCAAGAAGACGGCCATATCGTGCCCGCCAACCTCTTTTTCTCGACTGGAATTCGCGTCTGCATTCTGGTGCTCAAAAAATGCAAGAAACCTGATGAAGTGCTCTTCATCAACGCCAGCGAACAATACTTGATGTGTTATGTTATGTAAGGGATGTGTTTTGATTATTGCTGAATTGGATGGGAGCCTGTATACCAAAATTGTTTGTTTCCTGTTGAGCATCATCAATTCGTTTACACATAACAGTAAAGGGGTGCAGCTTCTTTTTACAACTGATACATCTGTAATGGATGCAAAATTATTTCGGAGAGATCAGATTTGGTTTATTGAAAAGGATCGCTCTCATGCAACACACCTTTATCCTCTGACAGATTTCAGCCCAAGGAAAAACGAATCTCTTGAAAAAGGGTATCTCGTTGAACGATATGGAGTAATTCCTTTTATCAACAGCCAATGATCTGCTGGGAAGCTGGTACGACAACTCTTCACCTCGATGAATACGCGTTGGCAGGGTAAAATGATATTCATCCAAAAAATGAATCATACCGGGGAACTTCATTATTGATAGCCTCGATAATCTCTACCAGTGCGGTCTCACGCTGCCCCAGATTTTCAATTTCTTCAGTCAGTTTCAACGCTTCGTATAGGATCCGTTCACCTTCATCAAATTGATTTTTCGCGATGAGAAAACGAGCAATACGACTCATCGCTCCTGCTCGGGAAAGACTTGATTCAAAGGGAACTATACGCTCTGATACCTTGTCATCAATCCGGCGAGCGGCATCCAGAGCCCCTGCAAAATCACCAGTCCTCGCTTTAGTAATAGCAATATATTCCCATGCTCGATTGCGAGTTAAAGGATCCAAAGAGAGGGGAAGATTTACTAATGTCGTATTTTTAACCTCACAAACTACCTTTGCAGCCTCTTTTACAGAAATCTCACGAAGAGTACAATTGCGGGGCCAGTTATCATGGATCTCTCGGCAAACAGCCCGCGCCTGAGCAAAGTCGCCGTGATCGCACAGTGCTATCGAGACATCGCAAAGAGCAGCATCTTCGTCGAAGTCGCGTAGGGGAGATGGGGTCCATCCTGGTTCATTGGAAATCTCATGAAAAGTTGGAAGTTGTCGGGCTGTTTTCAATGCGGCATCAAATTCGTCGCTTTTCAACTGCTGACTCAAAAGATGCTTAAGGGCAAACTGACGGCACGATGGGCTGGTGATCTTGTTTATGGAATCTGACGCATTTTGCCAATCCAAAGCATCTGTTTGAGCTGAGGCCAGCTTTTTCAAAGCAAGATTACGGTTGCTGATATGTAATGTTCTTAGTATTAAAAAAGCTGGTATTCCCGAGGGAACGCTGACTTTTGGTTCTGACTTGTCAAGCCTGTCAATGACTACCACTGCCCCTTTGAGATCGTTGATACTGATGAGGTACTCGGCGACTTTATACGTTGCTTCTTCTCGAACATTCTTTTTCAGGGCTGATAATCGTGCCAATGTATTGGTCAAAGGAGCAAATTTTGCCTGTCGTAGCAGCTCAGGAATAATCAGTTTCTGTTCGCACATAGCCCTGACTTCTTCGGAGCTTACCCTGCTTTGCAGCTTTCGCGCTCCGTCAATATCGCCGACCTCGCCAAGCCGGGCAACAGCATAAACCACAGTATTGTACGCTGTCCCACTCCTCAACTGGGCAAGAGTGAGTGCTTCCAAGCTCGTTTGCTCCGCTCCCTCAATATCGTTCGCCTTAATTTGCGCGTCGGCTACTCTTGTCAATACTAAGGTTTCATTCATATCACGAGCAACCTTAAGCGCCTCCGCAGTCCTGCCTGATTCTATAAGAGCCACTGCGATGGCACGCTTGGTTGAAGCTTGAGATTCAGACTTAAGGGTTGAGGCCAAACCAAGAGCTGCTTCGATATGCCCCGCTTTCGCTTCGATCATACAGATCTCCTCAAGTGCTCTGTTGCAGTAATGTTGATCTTCGATCTTACGGGCGACTCTCTGTGCACCAGTAATATCCCCCGCCTTCGCCTGATCAATGGCCAGGTTGCTGAGTTTGTAACTAAACAATGTCTCAGAGGGAGAAGTCCGCAGAAGGATCTCAAGCGCTCCTGCATAATCACCAGCTCTTTGTAAAGCATCGGCAACAGTGTGCAACAACGACTCATCTAAAATAAGTGCTGCTGTTGTTCTCGACTCATAAACTGCGCCAACCTCGGCTTGAGTAGTTACCAGAGTTAGAAGCGCATAGTTACGCCTCTTATTATCCTCAATTATTGCAGCAGTTTTTCTCGCTTCTTCAAAGACTACCTTTGCAGTCTCCTTCTTGCCACGGCGATAATATGATAGAGCGATTCTGTTCAACGAGAACATACGGGCACCATGCGGAAGCGTCATCGCAACATACCGTGATTGCTCAAGAAGGGAAGCTATCCTATCGTAAGACAAACCTGATACCTGAACGGTTTTTTTCGCTAATGAAGTGGAAGGATAGCGATCTTTTGCCTGTCCAAAAATCGAAGTACCTCCAAGCAGCAGTACCCCTAAACAGAGCGCGGTAGTTCGTTTTGTTCGCCTGTTCTGTCGTTTGTTCATTGATGCCTCCAGCGTGAAAATTCCAACATTGCTTGATAACTGAACGGCCTTCTGCTGAAAATGCAGAAACTTTTTTCTATAACAATTCAGAAAACTCCTGATTTTCAGTAAAAAAAAGAAAATTTTGGTGTACCTCTAATGAGCTGAAATAAACGAGCGATTTTTTTATGGTTATTGTCCCGTTGCATACTCGGCAGAGAACGCAAAAGATTGCTCTGCATTGGCGCTCTTGTACTCAAGGGCACCATGGTGGTTGGGGCTCGCTGTTGCTCAATATGCGCAAGAAAATGGGGCAGCATAGCCGATCTCTGCTGCTGAACATTTGAGCCGCCAAGGCAAGCACCTGTAAATTCATTATGAGAGATCAGCGTTTTTGAAAACAGCCTCCAGAGTCGGAGCAGTGAGAACAGCATCACTCCATGCTTTCAGCTCATCTTCTTTGGCGCTCACTAACCGCTCCAATGCCCACTCGGGCAATACACCAAAGCGGCGCTCAAGCTGCCTTTTCAGCATCCGTGCATCGCCCCTGGCCATGCCAAGGGTGATGCACCTGGCCAT
>CAINOO010000240.1 GCA_903851535.1 uncultured Chlorobiaceae bacterium
CGCATATCGCCAGGGAATGAAAAAAGTTCTGGTCATCGGAGCTGCCTGTCACCTCCACACACTGCGGGATTTTCAGGAGCGACACGAATACCTCCGGGAGATGGAGATTCTGACCATAGGGATTCCCTGCGTGGACAATGTCGCACGCTCAAAATGGCCGTGGATTCTGGTACGAATGTCGAAATCACCCGATACCGCCTGTCATATAGAGTTTATGCAGGATTTCAGGATTCACATCCGCCACGTTGACGGCAGCGTTGAAAAAGTCCCCTTCTTCAGCCTTCCGGAAGAGCTTTCTGATCCGGCCATCTTCCCTCCGGCATGTATGAGCTGCTTTGACTATCTCAACAGCCTTGCCGACATTACCGTGGGCTATATCGGGGCAGAACTGCTGCCGAAGCAGAAACGGCAATGGATTCTGGTACGAACGGAAACAGGCCAAAAACTGCTGAAGCTGATCGAAACTGAACTCGAACGGTTTCCGGAATCCGGCAAGTGGGAGTGCCGGTCGTTTGTCCAGAACACAACAAAGCGCATCATCGAGAGCATGAAAGAGAATAAAAAAGAGTATGCACCAAAAAGCAGGATTCCGCTCTGGGCGGGCAACCTGCTTGCAGGAGTGCTTGGCATGATCGGGCCGAAGGGGATCGGGTTTGCCCACTACTCGGCGGACTTTCACCTTATCAGGCATTACTACTATGTCAAATTCCGCTATCCAGAGCAGCTCGAAAAGCTGGTGCCCCGGCACGTCCGGAGTATCCTTGCGGAGTACGGGCTTCCACTCTGAAAAAAAACGCTTCAGGCAAAGAAGTTGCGCTTGCGGAAAGGAGCGAGCAGAAATTTCCCAATCATCCTTTGCTTGGTCAACCATTTTATTTTTGGCGATTGAGCCGTCGTGGCAACCATTTTTCGGGTGAGGAAGGGGGCAACGGTCTCAACTTCATCAGCCATGATATTGAAAAACTGCTTTTTTTTCAGGCTCTCCAGGGTAGCATCACTGACCGTTCGAAGCAGCATATCGGTCACCACCATACCGGGACTGATTGTTCCGATCTGCACGGAAGTGCCTCGTGCTTCGTGGGCAAAAGAGCGAGTAAAGTAAGTGAGCGCACGCTTGGTTGTGCCATACAGGGTCTGACCGTCAAGCATAAAGCCGTCACTGCCAAGCCCCTCCATATTGAAAATCTTCCCGCCGCCCTGCTCTTTCATTCGCTGAAACGCAATAATGGTGGCGGAGACAACCCCGTCAATATTGACCCTGAGCACCTGGCTGAGTTCGCCAAGGTCAAGCTCCCATGCATTACGCATCTCATGGCCAATACCTGCGTTGTTAATCCAGATATCAACACGCCCGAAATGGCTGACCGCCTCGTCGTAGAGCCGAATGGCTGCTTCACGGTTGCTGATATCGCCTGAAACAGCCGCCAGATGTTCACCATAGCCCTGAAGCTGTTCCACAGCTTTAAGAATACTTTCAGGAGAACGTCCATTCAGCACCACATTACAATCTCTCTCAAGAAAGCAACGGGC
>CAINOO010000241.1 GCA_903851535.1 uncultured Chlorobiaceae bacterium
ACACATTTTGAACTTCAGAAGCAGCAAGGCTTCTGCAACAGGTCATCATTGCCATTCATAACGCATCTGCCATCAACCTCTGCTCATGATTATCCGCTGCGCCAACTGATGGAAATATTGCGGTGACCAGATTTTCAAGGCATCAGCATTACCCACAAACCGCGATACATCGCTCTGCGCCAATGTCACATCGAGGGAGTCGATTCTCTCTTTCAACTGCTGGCGAAAATCCTGTTCAGAGAGCTGAGACTCCATCAAATGACCGCTCTGTTGAGCTCGGCTGAAAAAATGGGATAAATTAAGCTGAACCCCTTTCCTGACATACCATTCGAAATCGTACCAGTCCCGCCCTTTTACACGGCTCTTCCAGTTTCTGAACAACAATGCATGCATTTTTCCGGCAAACAAATCAGGCAAACCAATACACTTGACATAAAATGAGAATGGCTCAAGCAGGAGTTTTTCTTCAGTTGAAAATCCCAATGGCGGGAGCGTATCAACCTCAAACTTGATTTTAACCGTTTTTTCACCATGCACGGCAAGAGTGAACAGCCGCGTATCACTCTTCAAAAACGCCGACTCAATCCCTATCCGGACTGTTTTCTTTTTCGACGAAATCTCAACATCAAGACCCAGTGAGAGAAATTCAGCCATGACTGCCCTGAAATACGGCTCCAGAGAAAAATCGGCGTCAGGCGTCAGCAATGAAAAATCAAGATCCTCTGAAAACCTTGGCAACCCATAAAATATCCTGAGACAGGTGCCTCCGTAAAAAGCTGCCCGGTCAAAAAATCCTCCACGATACAAACCGGCAAGTGCAACCTCCTGCATCACCTCCCTCAGTCCGTTGACTCTCCCTTCGACTGTGGTCGTATCATATTTCTCAAGCATTTGGCCAAGTACACTCATTTCTGATCCCTTTTCATCGAGTTGACAAGCTCCAGCAATGCCCGCAGCATTCTTTCTTTCATTCCCGGCATGATACAGGCCGCTATCACCTTCGGGTCAAAGCGGGTGAGACTCTCTTCATCGAGGCGCAGGTCATCGAACAGCAGTTCCCGCAATGCACGTGGTGATGCGATATTCAGATTGCGGGTAAACACAAGCTTGTCACACAAGGCCTTCTCTGGAGAGGCCATCAAAAAACCTGTTTTATCGGTATTTTCGACACGATCAATTCCGACAGGATAAAAATCAAGCGGAGAATGCGTATAGGAAAACTGGCCTATCGGAATATCGTACACCTTCCCACGCCTGGTGGTCATTGAAGTCACCTCAACCACTCGCTCGGGAATAATCCCGTAATGGTACAGCGCATAATCCATCGAAACATAGGATGGCCCATAGAGGAGATTTGCCACAAGCGGTGTGGAAATGGGAATCGTTGTCCGGTAAGGTGAAGCAACATAAAGCCCCTTCTTGATGGATACAAGCCACCCTTCATCAATCAAGCGGACAATTTTATCGTTCGGAGAGCGGTACTCTTTGAGCATGGAGAGGAGTGCTCCGTGCGTCAGAGGCACACCACCCAGTGAACTGAGCTTCTTTTCGAGTTGCATGATGTCAT
>CAINOO010000242.1 GCA_903851535.1 uncultured Chlorobiaceae bacterium
CAGCTCAAGAATCACCCGGCTGGCCTCATCCATGTCAGGCCCGAAAAACTCAAGGCAGAGCGTCCGTTTTTCAGGATACTTCTGATAGAGCACAAAAAGAGCCGACGTAATCACCCCGTCAGTCCCCTCCTTCTGCAAACCCGGGACTCCTCCGAGAGCCTTGTTGGTAATATCCTTCCAGAGCCCTTTTTTACGGATATCGGTTCCCGACAACTCAATGCGATCGATTCTCTTTCCCGACTCGTTCCACACCTCAAAAAGCACCCTGTCTTCATGCATGATTTTCCGCAACTGATGATCGGCACGCTTGATCGTCCAATTTTCACCAGAAGGCATCGCCATACGCCACTCAAGCAGATTGTCGATACAGGTGCCCCAGCGTACCGCCATCTTGCCCCCCGCATTTTCGGCAATATTTCCCCCAACTGTACAAGCCCACTCACTGGTTGGATCGGTAGCAAAGACAAGCCCGTGTTCATCCGCCTCCTCCATTGCACGCTCGGTAATCACGCCCGCTTCAAGCTCGATAACTGAAGCCTGGGCTATCTGACCATTTTCCAGTTGAAAATCACGAACCGAAATACCCCTGACACGGTTAAGTTTTTCCGTATTGATAATCACACACCTCGACCGTAACGGAACCGCACCCCCGGTCAACCCGGTACCGGCACCCCTCGGAATAATGTTGAGCCCAAGTGCTGCAATCGCGGTCATGAGCGGAGCAACCTGCGACTCCTCGTCAGGCGTCACCACTGCCGAAGGCAGATGCAGCCTCCAGTCCGTCGCATCAGTTGCATGAGCCACAAGGGAAAAGGGATCAAAAAGAACATTTTTTACCCCCACAACAGCGCCAAGCTCCCGCTTCATACGGCGACGAAGTTCCGGCGTCTTCTCAACAGCCGAACGAAAGCGCTCAAGCTGCTCACGCACAGCTCCCACAATAGAGGAGACCCTCGCCTCTCCATTAGCCATATCGGCAATCGTATCAAGCTCGGCAAAAGCCCGCTCAAAAAGGCGCCTGCGACGGGCCAAAGAGTTCACCAGCTCCTGAAAAAGATAGGGATTGCGGCGATGAATGAGAATTTCACCAATAATACCCATAAGCAGACGCGCAGACCTTCCGGTCACCCGCAGATCGCGCAGCTCATCAAGCATCTGGACAATATCCGGGCCAAGCAGGAACGATATCGCCTGTCGATCTCCGGCAGAAGTATAATTAAAAGGAATCTCGCGCGCAGCAATCGTCGAAGGGTTTACCATTATCAGGCCTGTTGATTGGAGAAGCAATACGGTCTATAGGGCAAAGTAACAAACCGGACTCAAAGTTGAACATTCCGCAAAAAAAACGCCCGTGACTCTCGTAAAAAAAACAAGCAAGACGATAGGCAACGAAAGCCGGAACGATAGAATGCCCCTCTTTTCATTGAGATAACTTTATTACAACAGATTATCCCTACCCATACAGGCGGAATAGACAGGGTAAAACCATTGCAGAACAACTCTCGTGCCGGAGAAACAAAAATAGGCAAAACAGGCCGGTAAAGGTTTTTTATGGCCTAATTAAAGTATATTTGACAACAACGTATTGACTGATAAAGCTTGCCAGGCATGTATATCGGCAAGGTTATGTCACAAGAAATAAGGATATTTTCAGGACTTTTGCTGCAAATTGCGGATACACAGGTTTCAAAACAGGGGTATATCATGAAAAAAACGACTCTTGATCATCAAAACAAGGATGATGACAACAAACTCAAGCCTGAAGACGGGGTGCATTTCCCGATCATTGGTATTGGCTCTTCGGCCGGTGGACTTGAAGCACTCGAGCAATTTTTGAGGCATGTTCCCCATCCCTGCGGCATGGCCTTTGTTATCACACAGCACCTTGACCCTACCCATAAGGGAATTATGGTTGAATTGCTGCAACGGGTTACCGAAATGCCTGTCTGCCAGGTCAGCGACAATCTTGCAATTGAGCCGGATCATGTCTATCTGATTCCTCCGAATCAGGATATGTCGATACTGCACGGGAAATTATTTCTGCTCGACATGGTCAAGCCACGTGGTCTGAGGCTTCCTATTGACTTTTTTTTCCGTTCAATGGCAGAGGATCTTAAAGAGCATGCAATAGGCGTGATTCTCTCTGGCATGGGTTCTGACGGAACACTTGGACTGCGCGCCATAAAGGAAAAATGTGGCGGGGTTTTTGTACAGGAACCAGCGTCAGCAAAGTTTGACGGAATGCCTCGAAGCGCCATAGATGAAGGTCTTGCTGACATTGTAGCACCAGCAGAGCTTCTTCCCGCAAAAATCATTGCGTATTTGAAACATCTTCCCATCATCGCAACAACGTCACCAAGCATCAAGGAGCAAACACTGGGCTCGCTGAAAAAAATTATTATTCTCTTGCGTACGCATACCGGGCATGATTTTTCACTGTACAAGAAAAGCACGATTTATCGCCGTATCGAACGGCGCATGGGAATTCACGAAATTGAAAAAATCTCCACCTATGTCAACTATCTGCAGGCCAATCCCCAGGAAATCGAGCTGCTTTTCAAGGAGCTGCTCATAGGGGTAACCTCTTTTTTCCGTGATCCTGATGCCTGGGAGGCCCTTAAAAAAGATGGCATTTCATCCATTCTCGCATCCCGTCCATCTGGCGGTGTTGTTCGTGCGTGGGTGGCTGGCTGTTCAACAGGTGAAGAGGCCTATTCCCTCGCTATGGTCTTCAGGGAAGTTGTTGCAACAATGAAACCTGCCAGTAATTTCAAACTCCTGATATTTGGAACAGACCTCGATAAAAATGCGGTTGAAAAGGCTCGCACAGGCATCTATCCACCCAATATTACGGCGGATGTTTCTGCCAGCCGCATCAGTCAGTTCTTTGAAAAAGATGACCGGGGTTACAGAATCACAAGAGAAATTCGTGAAACCATTGTCTTTGCTCCCCATAACGTCATTATGGATCCCCCCTTCAGCAAAATCGATATTCTCATTTGCCGCAATCTGCTGATTTACATGGAGCAAGAGCTGCAAAAAAAACTGATTCCGTTGTTTCATTACAGCCTCAATCCCGGCGGAATTCTCTTTCTCGGAAGCGCTGAAACGGTCGGTTCCTATGGCCAGCTTTTTCAGACACTCGACAGCAAATCCCGTCTTTTCCGTCATATTCATCTCTCAGACAGGCCCGAGCATGTTGATTTTCCGGCATCCTACAGCCATTCATCACTCGATACTTCGGATATACAGGCCACAGAGAGCAAACCGGTGACTTCAGAAATCAACCTGAAAACAATAAGTGATACGCTCCTGCTCCAATATTATACTCCTGCGGCAGTACTCACCAATCAGAATGGTGATATTCTCTTTATCAGCGGTCGTACCGGCAACTACCTGGAACCGGCAGTAGGAAAAGCCAACCTGAATATCTTTGCCATGGCAAGGGAAGATATTCGCTATGAGCTGAATATTCTTTTCAGAAATGCACTTCGCCAGAAAGGAGAGATTGTAAAAAAAGGAGTGGTCATAGGAACAAACGGAGGAACAAAAATTGTTAACCTGTCGGTTC
>CAINOO010000243.1 GCA_903851535.1 uncultured Chlorobiaceae bacterium
GCGTGCGGCCCTCATCATGCGCAAGGGGTCATCCGAGAAGGTCTGTATGGGGTCAAGCGGTGTTCTCAGGATGTGGGCACCAAGATCCTCCATACCGTGAAAATGGTCGATGACCTGGTTTCGCCCTTCGCTGTTCAGCACAAGGGCAAGCGAATTGATGGTGAAATCCCGTCGTGAAAGATCGTCGTCAAGCGTCCCGATAAGGGTAACCGGTTTTCTGGAATCGTTGTTATACGACTCTTTCCGGGCACCGACAAGTTCAACCTTAAACGTCCCTGTCGGGTCTGAAAGCTCCAGTTGTGCGGTGCGGAATCGCTCAAAAAGGACAAAATTCCGGCCGTGGAGTTCGTCGAATACTGCTTTGGCAAAAGGGACGGGATCGCCGATGACCATGATATCGATATCGGTACAGGGCCTTTGCATAATCATGTCGCGCACATAGCCGCCGACAAGGAAGCAACTGATGCCGTTTTTATCAGCCAGATCGCCGATACGGTAGAGGAGCTGCGGGATGGATGCTTGTGGAAGTGTTGTCATTACCTGTTTGGCGGTGCATTGGTCAGTCATTCAAGTAAGGCTGCATTGGCGGTAATTTCCTCCGCAATTTTGCCTGCAACCATTAGTGCCCGGCGTCCATCGGAAGAGCTGACAGTTGCCGGAGTGTTGTTTCTGACGGTATTGATAAAATGTTCGAGTTCGTCACGCAACGCATTTATTTTTGGAACTTCCGGGTTGATATAATCAAGAACCATTCCCTGCATGGTCTCATGGATTTCTCCGAACTGTTCAAGTATTTTGCGTGCAGCAAAGGATTTAAGCGGATTTTTTGACGAAGCTTCACCCTGTTTGACGAGCCTGAAAACTTCTGATTTGCCTGTTGCAAAGTCGAGCGAAGCATAGCTTTTCGGGTTATCGCAAAAAAAACGGAGCTTGCGCATCTTGATACGGCTCAGCCTGCTTGCCGTTACATTTGCGGTTGCACCGTTTACAAAATCAATTCTGGCGGTCGCCATGTCGAGTTCATTTGAGAAGACCTTGACTCCCGAAGCCGAGATGTGCTTTATTTCGGACGGTATAAGGGAGAGTACCAGATCAATGTCGTGGATCATGAGGTCAAGCACCACGGAAACATCGGTAACCCGGCGGGAAAAACCGCTCAGTCGTTCGGCCTGGATATATAACGGCCGTCCGATATGGGCCTCAACCGCTCGCAGTGCCGGATTGAAGCGTTCAATATGGCCGACCTGGATGTGCACCCGGTTTTCAGCCTCGAGCCTTATCAGCTCATCGGCCTCTTCAACCGTTGTGGTTATGGGTTTTTCAATAAAGAGGTGCAGTCCCTCGCCGAGCAGGGTTCGCGCTATTTGGTAGTGGGAGCTTGTCGTGGTTGCAATGATGGCAGCATCGCACGACTTTGCAAGGAGTTCAAGCGAGCTGAAGCTGGCGACACGGTATTTCTTGGCCATCTCTTCCGCCCGGTGGCTGTCGAGATCATAAATACCGGCGCAATGCAGATCGGGGCAATCCTGCGCAATTTCCGTGAGGAGCCTTGTATGATACTCTCCAAGCTTGCCGACTCCGATAACGCCAATATTCATAGAGTTGCCTGTCTGTCGTGATAATGAGTTCACATCAATCATTGACCATTTCTATTGAAGGGTCAAGTGCCTCAATTTTGTACTTGAA
>CAINOO010000244.1 GCA_903851535.1 uncultured Chlorobiaceae bacterium
CTGTGCCGTTTGTTCATGGTTAGACATCTGGCTTAGATCGGGATGCACCGTTAATCGGGTTCCACACTTTGGCACCCAGACAACAAATCCCGTTCGGGGCAAAACCGCCCAGAGCCCTTCTGTTGCACGCAGAACGCAAATACCCCAACTCTCATGGCCGGCACATAATGGACCCTCAGGTAAAACCGGGTCAGAAGACCATTCGAGGAGTACATCACGGCTGTCGGGTTCCCTGTCATGGTTAACCCGATGGAGCAGTTTTAGTTCATGCGAACTGAAGATGTGGCGGTCAAACAATCTGTAGCAGTACAACATCTCTATACAGATTAAGCTTTTACCAAAAACCCTTTTT
Source organism: uncultured Chlorobiaceae bacterium (assembly GCA_903851535.1). Classification (GTDB taxonomy): domain Bacteria; phylum Bacteroidota; class Chlorobiia; order Chlorobiales; family Chlorobiaceae; genus Chlorobium. Next base: position 353 of record CAINOO010000244.1, read on the forward strand.
CAAGAGCCTGCTTCAGGAACGTTGTAATCGCAGTTTGACAATGCTCAGGTTCTACATCGTACTCATCAAGAAGTACTGATATAATTTGCTCCTCAGCCCATACTCCGTCTGACAAAAGATTCCAAATTCTCTTTGCGACGTCGTTAAATTCAAAATAAGCCAGCGATTCAACATTCATAAGAATAAGAGAACCGTTAACTTCAGCATGTAATGCATCAGGACTTCGTTGATAGCTCATCAGAGTTGCTCTGGATTGGTTGATGAATGGGTCAAATGAGAAGAGTTATGGAACCGTTCAAGTGCTTCTTGCATAAGGTGATGACGTTCTTTAAGCGAAGGGAGGTCGCCAAGCACACTATCAGGATGACGTCGCGCAAGAAATTCAAGTTGACTCGGAACAGCAATTTGCGTAGCCCCCCACCAGCCATAAGGATGAATTCCGGCGGCAAGGCAATGAATCATATATTGACAATCTGCACCCAAATCCCAGTCGTGGGCTTGCCGTTGCAGTTTTCGTGATGGATCCTTTTCAGGTGAAAGCAGATGAAGCAAGTGCCAGCCTGCAACCTCGCCTGTTTTGGCAACGGGATGCGAACGCCAGTATTGTACGCCAAGATTGGCAAGATCGCGAATTGGCCCAATTACCCCACCGGGAAAGAGCCATCCTGTTTCATAAGGTGGCCAATGGCCAACAGGTGTTGTCAGGTGTTTCAGGCAACAGTGCCAGTCTGGAGCACGTCGGTCGAGCCCTCCATAACAAGGCAGCATAAACATGCGGGTGGGAACCGTTACCGAATCTGCATGGGAGTCCAGCCAATCAGGATCAACAAACTCGTCGGCATCGACGGCTATCAAGAGATCGTCTGGTTGCATATCCCGTACACCCAAACCGATAGCATTGCGTTGAAGCATTTCCCTTTGGCGCATCGATGCGCCAGGCGCGCTATCGGCCGGTAGATCAGTAACGACCGTTCTAAATTGTTCTGGTTTCAGTGCAAGCAGATCCATCCAGCCCTCACCCAGGACTTCGCGAGGTTTTCCCTGAAATGTACGTCGTCCCTCAACAATAAGAACGCGCTCAAGCCTGGGGAGCAACAAGTCTACCATTCCCCGGATGAGATCCACCTCTCCGTCAGCAGTGATGGCAAGCGCGATTTTTCTTTTCATGACAGCTTATACTTCAAATAGAGGATATGGTGACATCGAAATTTGTTTATTGTCTACTGCAATAACCCTTTATTGGTGGGTGAGCAGCATCGCCTTCCATCCAACTGTCTATGACCAGTATTCGCTCTTTTTCTGCAAGGACGGTAGCGTTTTTACAGGTAATGAGGAATATTTTCGGCAGATGTTTCTTAACCAATAAACCAATTCGTTTGACGTAAAGCCATCGGAAGCCTGGGGAGTTAACTGAAGTCATGAACTCGGTCGCTATTTCTTCGGATGCAGGGAAGATGCGCTCGTAAAACAGGGCGGCGCGCTTCAGGAGTGATCGCTCTTCTGTTAATCTGACAATATTGATATGAAGATCATTTACCTTCGACTGATTGAGAAATATTGCATCCATCGCCATAAAATTGATAAATCGATCTTTGCCACCGGCAGGGCAGAGTTCGTCTAAAACCGACGGCGGTACTTGCGAGCCGAGATGCATCCTGGAGAGGTCCAGCATCAGCCAAACGCCGCGATCCCAACCCAGTTCTCGGGATCTTGTAACCAGATCGTCCCAATTGATCGGGCGGGGCGGATGGGCAATCAGGCAGGCAACATCAAGCAGTGCCCTCGGGCCAATGTAATTAAAGCGATGGTGGTCGGCAGCATGAAAACAGAGATAGAGCAGGTGGTCTTCCACGCACAGGGAGCGGCAGGGCTGGCCTGCGATGGTGTAGATTTCTGAACGTTTCCAAAACGTTTCTTCATCAACCTTTTTTTCGATAGGCGAGAGTGTCAGCGCCCAGTGGATGTCAAAAAAGGATTTCCGTGTTGGATGAACCAGTGGGAATTCGTTCTTTGCTGGAACAAGATCGCAAATATTGGTAGTATTCTTCGGTAAATCAAAGCCGTGCTCTAACACAAGTTTCGTAAAACGAGGCATCTCTTCCAATCGCAGTAAAAGATCTATGTCGCCAGTCGCACGGGCCTTCAAGTCCCGGTATACCGCTTCACCCAACCACAGCCCCTTGAGCAGCATGACAGGAATATTTGCCTCTTTGAGGAGAGCAAGCATATCGCGCAAATGGGCCTGCTTGCGGAGGTTATTCATCAGCGTTTCACGAACTGCCTCGCCAAGCTGATGCAGGCAGACTTGTGGCACTATGCCACCGAAGTGAGATTTGGCATCAAAAAACTCTTTTACCTGAAAGGCCATGCGATAACGAATTGCCTCCGTAGTGAATACATGCCAGTCATCAGGAGATAATGCAAATAACCGTGCAGGATCGGGCAGTGACGGGTCACCGTGCAGAATCTCAAGAAGGAGATTGCTGAATCGAGTGTTCAGAGTAGTCGTCAAAATATAGTCATTAATCTCTCAGGGCTTAATTACCAATCGCTTGCGGCGAAAACAACCAAACTTGTCTGGAAAAAGAGAGCCAACTGCTTGCAGTGAAAAATTTCATTATTCTTTTGTAATGCAAGAAATACGAAATTTATCTGATTATACACAAAGATGTGTTGGAACGCAACGAATCAAGTGCCTAATCATTTTCGTTGAAGAGGATCTCATTGGCCGATAAGCTGGATGGAATTTCAAATACATTGGTTGGGGTGAATTCATGTGCATTTTCGCCACCGGTTATAGCCCCGCATCTCCCCAGTAACCAGGCATGAGCTTCCCAATTTTTGCCTGTCGCGGCAGGGTTTCGTCGTAATCCAATAACAACCACCCCACTGCGTCCACGGTGACGGAGCATGATTTGCCCTGCTGAAGCCTGGGCAAGGCAGGTCGGTCTAAAAGGCAGGCGCTGGCAGGCCCTTCTTATCGCAATTGCAACGTCATGTTCTTCGATGTTGCTTCCTTTTTGCATGGTAGAGGCACTTTTTACTTCTTGCCAGTGCCTGGGTACGTGGGCGCTGCAACCCAAAACTCCAGACCACCACGACATTGGGATATAGCGCTGTGCAAGGCCAAACACAACAAGGAACAACAAAGCCTCTCCGGCACTCATGTAGTCACGCCAATTATGCATAAAATTGGATATCCAAACCCTTGATAATGAAGTTAAGCATCTTGACGAAATCAATGCATTTTGTTTTTTTTTAATAAATTACATGGTATTTTGTGACTCAGGGAATCTTGCAGTATGAGCTTGTATTACTCCTGTTTCAACGCTCAATTTTGCCCTTTACGACATTCATATCAAGAAGTCAGTCCACTGACACGTTCATTACGTTGCTTAATATAAGGATTGTCAGTCGGTTTGGCAGGGGTTTGAGCAATCCTTCACGACGTTTTTCTCTTGTGATTGTTTTTGCAAGACAAGTCAGCGACACGGATAAGTGCTTTTTCGATCATTGAGCGTTGGTAAGAGAGTTCAGCTCTCTTTGTGGCAGATAGAGTGTAACGTTAACAGCCAGTTGTAATTAAAAAAACAAATCACCATTTTATCAGGCAATAAATTCTCGCATTGTACGCTTATGCGGTTGAATTTTCGGTGAAAACCGTACAATGAAATGGCGGCAAAACTGAATGCAATGGTTATATTGACCTCTTTTGCATTGTTCATGACGATGATGCACGCATATAAGTATAAGGAACGGATAGAGATATGGTGCTTTTAACAGTAGAGGGATTACAGAAAAAATATGGATTGAAACATTTATTTGAAGATGTTTCGTTTGGCATTGATGACCGCGACAAGATTGGTATTATCGGGGCGAACGGGAGTGGAAAGAGTACACTTTTGAAAATTCTTGCCGGGGTGGAAACTCCCGACAAGGGGAAGGTGATGGTGGCCAATCAGAAGAGGATTGCCTATCTGCCGCAGGATTCTCCCTACAATCCTGAGGATACAGTGCTTGAGGCCATTTTGAAGTCGAGCGATAAGGCGATGGATCTGATTTATCAGTATGAACTGGTCTGCAAGGAGCTGGAGACGCGTCATAGTGAAGATCCTTCGTTGATCGAAAAGATGAGCAGGCTTGCCCACGAGCTTGATGTGTGCGGGGCATGGGAACTCGAATCGAATGCCAAAATGGTGCTCGGTAAACTTGGCCTGTATGACCTTACGGCACTCATGGGTACGCTTTCGGGCGGGCAGCGCAAACGGGTGGCTTTGGCTCATGCGCTTGTTGTGCCGAGTGACGGTCTTATTCTTGATGAGCCGACTAACCATCTTGATGCCGACAGTGTTGAGTGGCTGGAGAATTACATCCGGCGCTATCAGGGTGCGGTGCTGCTCATTACGCATGATCGTTATTTTCTCGACCGTGTGGCTACGCGCATGATTGAAATGGATGGCCGGACGGCGGTCACCTATACAGGAGGATATTCGAGCTATCTGGTACAAAAGGCTGAGCAGGAGGAGCAGGCGATACGCGATGACCGCAAGCGCTCTGCCCTTGTACGTCAAGAGCTTGACTGGATGCGGGGCGGGTGCAAGGCGCGGACAACGAAGCAGAAAGCGCGGATGTTGCGGGCTGAAAGTCTGGTTTATGCTCCCAAAAAGGAGAAGGCGAAAGAGCTGGAGATCGGGTTTGGCTCGGGAAGGCTGGGCGATAAAATCATGGAGTTCCATCAGGTTTCGAAATCTTATGGCGACAAGTTGCTCTTGCAGTCGTTCGAGTATCATCTGCAGAAAGGGGATCGCATTGGTATTATCGGGCCGAACGGGTCGGGCAAAACTACCCTTTTTGATATGATTACCGGGCGCGTTAAGCCGGACAGCGGCCATATTGATCTGGGCAAGACGGTAAAAATTGGCTATTACGATCAGCAGAGTCGGGATCTTGACGATTCCAAGCGGGTGATTGAGTTTATTCAGGAACATGCTGAGCAGATCAAGACGAAGGATGGGATGGTCTTTTCTGCTTCGAAGATGCTTGAGCGCTTCCTCTTTGCACCCTCTACGCAGTATAGTTATATCAAGACCCTTTCGGGAGGCGAGCGCCGGAGGCTTTATCTGCTTAAACAATTGATTGATTCGCCCAATGTGCTCCTGCTTGATGAGCCTACGAACGATCTTGATATTCCAACGCTTCGTGTGCTTGAGGATTATCTCGATACTTATAAGGGTTGTCTCATGGTGGTCAGTCACGATCGTTATTTTCTTGATCGGACGGTGGAGTATATTTTTGCCTTCGAGGAGAATGGCCTTATCCGTCGTTATCCCGGCAATTACACTGTTTATCTTGAGCTGAAAGCTTCTGACGGTTCAAAGAGCGAGAAAAAGCCGGTGAAAAAAGTGCCTGAGCTCCCGAAACCCGCAGCGATAGCGTCGATAAAGCAGAGTAAACTTACCAGTAAAGAGAAGCGCGAACTGGAGCAGCTTGAGTGCTCAATTCATGATGCTGAAACCCGTCAGTCGGAGATAGCAGCACGCCTCGCTTCGGCAGGAAGTGATTTTTCCTTGCAACAGCAGCTTGGCTCGGAGCTTCATGGGCTGCAGCAGCAGCTTGAAAAGGAGATGAGCCGGTGGAGCAAGCTTGCCGAACAGGCCTAACTGAATGATAAGGATAAGGTCATGAGCGTTACCGTTGCCATGATTTGTAATAATCTTGAAGCACTTTCAAATCCCGGGGATGCCCTGTTTCTGCAGAGGTTTTTCAAGACAGGCCCCGGAGAGTATGGTGAGGGCGACCTTTTTCGCGGCATTCGTGTTCCGGTATTGAGAAAGCTCTCCCGTACGCTTGATGATACGCCATTGCCGGATGTTATCCGGCTGCTGGCATCCGCATTTCATGAAGATCGGTTGCTTGCCCTTTTGATGCTGATACGTCGTTTTGGCAAAGGCGACGAATTGATGAGGGAGCAGATCTATCATATCTATCTTGCAAATACCCGCTTTATCAATAACTGGGATCTGGTCGACATATCTTCAGAGCATATCATAGGGAGTTTTTTGCTCCATCATCAGAGAACCCCTCTTTACCTGCTTGCCGATTCAAAAGCTCTTTGGGAGAGAAGGATTGCTGTTTTGGCAACCTTTCATTTTATCCGCAAGGGAGAGTTTTACGATACCCTTGCTCTTGCCGAAACATTGCTTCAGGATAGTCAAGAGCTGATTCACAAAGCAACAGGGTGGATGCTCAGGGAGGTCGGGAAACGCGACCTGGTTGCCCTTGAAAATTTTTTATTGCAGCATTACCGGCGTATGCCAAGGGTCATGTTGCGCTATGCTATTGAGCGATTTCCTGAAGAGCATCGACAGCACTACCTCAAAGGCCTCCTGTAACACCCGGCGGGGTGGGTTGAGAGGGCGAAGCGAACAGCACTTCGCACAACTGTGCGGCTCTCTGCATGAAAAAAGCACGCTTATCGAGGAAGGCCTTGCTTCATCAAGTCAGGCTGAATAAAAAGAATAAATAGATATCATATTGTAATACTGTTTGTTAGCCGTTATTGCCGTCGGCTGATTAGTGCTTTCAATTACTGTGGCACACTATATGCAACTCTTCTTTGGTGAGGCAGACCGTCCCTCTCTTTATAAGACGGAATTTGAAGTAACAAAAAACCGGAGATTTATCATGGCAGTAGAAAAAACGATTGGTTCATCAAGCCTCGTCGAGGTTATTGACCGTATTCTTGATAAGGGTGTTGTTGTTGATGCATGGGTAAGGGTATCACTTGTCGGTATCGAGCTTCTTGCTATCGAAG
>CAINOO010000245.1 GCA_903851535.1 uncultured Chlorobiaceae bacterium
CAGATGGGCAAAGTGTGCGTTGCGGGATGCGGAGCACTCAGCATCGACTACCAGAGAGGCGAACTGCGGGTACAGGGCAATGATATTGTACTGCATGAAGGCGACTATATCTCCATCGACGGCAGTACCGGAGAAGTCATTGCAGGCAAAGTAGCCACCAAAAACTCCGAGATCATCGAAGTTCTCGTCGACAAAACCCTTAAACCCGAAGATGCCCCAACCTGGCCTATCTATGAACAACTGATGACCTGGGCAGATAAATACCGCAAACTCAACATACGCACCAATGCCGACCAGCCGGACCAGGCTGAAATCGCCATCACCTTCGGTGCAGAAGGAATCGGTCTCTGCCGCACCGAGCACATGTTTTTCGGAGGAGAACGCATCGACGCCATGCGGGAGATGATCCTGGCTGAAGACGTCGAAGGGCGCAAAAAGGCGCTCGAAAAGCTGCTCCCCTTCCAGCGCGAAGACTTCTACGGCATCTTCAAGGCGATGGGATCCCGCCCGGTCACCATCCGCCTGCTCGATCCACCGCTCCACGAATTCCTGCCACACACCGACAGCGAAATCCGTGCCCTTGCCATCAAAATAGGCACCACCTTTGAAGCAGTCAAAGAGCGTATCAACGACCTGCACGAATTCAACCCCATGCTCGGCCTGCGTGGCTGCCGTCTCGGCATCCTGCACCCCGAAATCACCGTCATGCAGGTTCGGGCAATTATCGAAGCCGCCTGCAAGCTCAAAAAAGAGGGACTCGTCGTGGTACCCGAAATCATGGTACCACTCATCAGCACCGTCAAAGAGCTTGAAATCACCAGTGAAGTGATCCACAAAACCGCTCGCAGCGTCATTGCCGAACAGGGTACCGGAGTCAAATACCTTGTTGGCACCATGATTGAGGTACCACGCGCGGCAATCACCTCCGACCAGATAGCCACCGCCGCCGACTTCTTCAGCTACGGCACCAACGATCTCACCCAAATGGCCCTTGGCATGAGCCGCGACGACTCCGGCCAATTCCTGCCCATCTACCAGCAGCAGGATATCTTTGCCCGCAACCCCTTCGAATCCATCGACAAGGATGGCGTCGGACGCCTGATAAGCATCTCGGTCAAAGAGGGACGTGCCGTCAAGCCGGAACTCAAACTTGGCATCTGCGGTGAACACGGCGGCGACCCGACCACGGTCGAATTCTGCCATCAGTTAGGGCTCAACTACGTCTCATGCAGCCCCTACAGGGTTCCGATTGCACGCCTTGCCGCTGCAAGAGCTGCACTGAAGGAGTAAGACGATAGCGCGAACAACAACACTCTCCATGAAAAAAGGCGGCACCGGGTCGCCTTTTTTCATTGCGTAAAAACCACTTCAACACAACACTCTTTACCTTTTTCAGCTCACTTCCGGAAAATAATTTCCATATTCAATGTTCCGGAAACAACACAGTAACCTTCAGCACCACGTTGGGCAAGGCATCAACGGCGCAAGCAGATTGCCAGCAACGCAGAGAAAACAGAGGCACAGAAACACCAATGGAATTCAGTCATATCAACATCAGGGGAGCACGAGTCCACAACCTCAAGAACATCTCTCTCGATATTCCACGCAACAAATTTATTGTCATTACCGGTCTTTCGGGATCCGGCAAATCGAGCCTCGCCTTCGACACCATTTACGCCGAAGGACAGCGCCGCTTCATGGAAACGCTCTCGCCCTACGCAAGGCAATATATCGGCAGCATCGAGCGCCCCGACGTCGACTTTATCGAAGGGCTTTCACCGGTCATCTCCATCGACCAAAAGAGCACCAACCGCTCGCCCCGCTCAACAGTCGGCACCATCACCGAAATTCACGACTTTATCCGCCTCCTCTACGCCAAGGCCGGACGGCGCTACGACCCCGTCACCGGTGCCATGCTCCAGCAACAGAGCGAAGGTGCCATCTGCGAAACCATTCTCGCCCTGCCACACGGTACAAAAGTGCAGATCCTCTCTCCCCTCGTCACAGGACGCAAAGGGCACTACCGAGAGCTTTTCGAACGCCTCCTCCTCAAAGGATTTCTCCGCGTACGCATTGACGGAAAATACCGGGAGATGGAAAAAGAGATGCAGATCGAACGCTACAAAAGCCACTCCATTGAACTCGTTATCGACCGTCTGGTGATCGACCCGGAGTGCGAAGAGCGCCTCAGAGATGCCGTCAGCATGGCCATAACCATGTCGGAACATAAATCGACTGTGATCTGCGACCCGACGGAGAGCGAACGCAAAGAGATCACCTTCAGCACACGCTACGCCTATTCAGACGGCTCCGTACCGGTCGACAACCTTGCGCCAAACAACTTCAGCTTCAACTCACCCTACGGCGCATGTCCCGAATGCAACGGCCTCGGAGAGCTCATGCAGCTTTCCGGCGAGCTGATGACTCCCGACGAAACACTCTCCCTCAACGACGGCGGGCTTGATCCCTTCGGCAAATCAGGAAAACGCAACCTCTGGCAAGTGATCAGGGCAATCGCCAAAGAGTTCAACTTCACCCTCGACACCCCGCTCTCCACCATTCCAAAAGAGGCGATGAAAATCCTGATCGAAGGCTCCGGCAGTCGCACCTTTGACGTCAGCTACAGCTACTCCGGCCACGACACCCTCTATCCGCAACCCTTTCCCGGAGCAGTGCCCTACGTCGAAGAGATCCTTAAAAATGCCAGCTCCGCAAAAATACGCGAATGGGCCGAAAACTACATGCTTCGCCAGCCCTGCCCGTCATGCAAAGGAGCAAGACTGCGCAAAGAGAGCCTCCTGGTCAAAATAAACGAAATCAACATCGCCGAATGCGAAAGTCTGCCACTGCCTGAAGCGCTTGCCTTTTTCACCGCACTGCCCGACACCCTCACCACAAAAGAGAAGCTTGTCGCCAAACCAGTGTTGCACGAAATCATCAAACGCCTTGAGTTTCTTCTCAACGTCGGCCTCAGCTACCTCTCACTCGACCGCAGCTCGCAGACACTCTCCGGCGGCGAAGCACAACGCATCAGGCTTGCATCCCAGCTCGGCTCACAACTCAGCGGCGTCCTCTACGTCCTCGACGAACCAAGCATCGGTCTCCACCAGCGCGACAACTCCAGGCTCATCGCCTCACTCAAACGACTCCGCGATCTCGGCAACACCGTTCTCGTCGTCGAACACGACAAAGAGACCATGCTCGAAGCCGACGAAATCATCGATCTCGGCCCCGGAGCAGGAGCATACGGTGGAGAGATTGTCGCCCAGGGAGCCGCCAGCTCCCTCGACCCCGACTCACTGACCGCAGGATACCTCAGCGGAAAAAGGCAGGTACAGTGCCAAAAAGAGGAAAAAATGAACGACACAGAGCCGCAATTTCTCCGACTCAAAGGGTGTCGGGGCAACAACCTGCAAAACATCGACATCACCATTCCCCTGCGCTCACTCGTCAGCATCACCGGCGTCAGCGGCTCCGGCAAATCGACCATCATCAACGAAACCCTTTACCCGATCCTGGCACGCCACTTCTACCGCTCAAAACTGCTCACCTACCCCTACGAAAGCATCGAAGGAGTCAAGCATATCGACAAGGTTGTCAACGTCGACCAGTCACCCATCGGGCGCACCCCCCGCTCCAACCCCGCAACCTATACCGGAGCCTTCACCTTTATCCGCGACTTCTTCACCCGCATGCCCGAAGCACAGATCAGGGGATACAAAGCAGGGAGATTCAGCTTCAACGTCAAAGGTGGGCGATGCGAAGTGTGCCAGGGAGCCGGAACACGCAAAATCGAGATGAACTTTCTGCCTGATGTCTATGTCCAATGCGAAAACTGCAAAGGCGAACGCTATAACCGCGAAACCCTGCTGGTCAAATACCGCGGCAAATCCATTGCCGACGTCCTTGCCATGTCCATCACTGAAGCCGCAGAATTCTTTGTTGACTTCCCCCGCATCATGCGCATTCTCACCACCATGCAGAGCGTTGGACTCGGCTACCTCAAGCTCGGCCAACCATCGCCCATGCTTTCAGGCGGCGAAGCACAGCGCATCAAGCTCTCGGCAGAACTCGCCAAAATACAGACCGGCAACACCCTCTACATTCTCGACGAACCCACCACCGGGCTCCACTTCCAGGATATCCAGCATCTGCTCGAAGTACTGCGCCGTCTCGTCGACAAAGGTAACAGCGTCATCATCATCGAACACAACCTCGACATCATAAAAAACAGCGACTGGATTATCGACATCGGCCCCGAAGGAGGCTTCGAAGGAGGCAAGATCATCGCCGAAGGGACCCCTGAAGAGATTGCCCGAACCATGCACTCTCACACCGGACAGTTTTTAAAGGCCGAAATGGGAATCGTTTGAGGCTCAGGAGTCAGGAAGTACACGTAGTCAACAACGTCCCCCTTTTGTTGTTCGCCTTTTGGCGGGGAGGAGTTCAGAGGAACTCCTCGTAGTAGTCGAGATCTTTGTGGAAGGTCTCTTCGAGGGCCCGGAGGGAGAGAAAGGCGGCGGTCACGCAGATGGCGCCAACCATGAGCGCCCCTGATTCGAGTCCGTAGAGGCCCCGGAAAAACTGAAACAGCATGGTGATGGGGACCACCATGCCACGCACCAGGTTGGGCACTGTTGTGGCAACCGTAGCACGAAGATTGGTACCGAACTGTTCAGCCGCAACCGTAACAAAAATAGCCCAATAACCACCCGCAAACCCAAGAATGGCACAAACCCCGTAAAAAAACTGCGGACTCTGGCGACCCTGCAGAAAATAGAGTGCCACCGCGCCAACCGTCAGCAGCATAAAGAGAAGAATCACCTTTTTACGGCTCTGCAACAGTTGGCTCAACAGCCCGCTCGAAAGATCACCAAAAACAAGGCCGAGATAGCAGTACATCACCGCGTTGCCAGCCTTGACCGGCCCGGTAAGGCCAAGCTCAACCCCAAACTCCGGCGAAAAGGTGATCAGTACTCCCACAACAAACCATATCGGCACGCCAATCATGATCGAATTGATGTAACGGAAAAAGCGCTTCCGATCAGTAAACAAAGCCAGCATATTCCCCCGGCTCATCCCGCTCTTTGCCTCCATCGCCTTGAACATCCCCGACTCGGCAACCTTCACCCGGGCAACCAGCAGCAAAAGACCGAGGCCCCCGCCAATAAAAAAAGCATTATGCCACTCGTATGTATTGGCCACGATATTGGCCAGAATCGCCCCCGAAACGCCAATTGACGCCACAAGCATGGTGCCATACCCCCGTATCCGTGTATGCAGCACCTCCGAAACCAGCGTAATGCCCGCCCCGAGCTCCCCCGCGAGACCGACACCGGCAATAAAGCGCAGGATCGCATAAGCTGGCAGCGACGACACAAAACCATTGGCAATATTGGCAAGCGAATAGAGCAGAATTGAGGCAAACATGATCTTCAGCCGCCCCTTTTTGTCGCCAAGCCACCCCCAAAGAATACCGCCAACCAGCATACCGATCATCTGCATATTGAGCAGGTAGACCCCGTAATCGATCAGCTCCTTCCCCGACAACCCGAACGACTTCAGACTCGGCACCCTCACAATGCTGAAAAGCACCAGATCGTAAATATCAACAAAATAACCCAATGCCGCCACAATTACCGGCAGGCTGAAAATATCCCGTATTGAAGCCTGATCATTCTGTCGCACAGAACCCTCCATTCGTCTTCTTGTCAGCGCAAATTCGCGCAAGCCCGCCCCTCAACTTCATTTCAATTCAGCATTAAGGATATCAGCAACCACTCCTCACCTCACAGACGAAGCAACTGCCTCTCAATCGCCGAACACTCGTCCAGCAAAAGCTCCGAGCCATGAACCGGCAAAGGCGCACCCGCAACCGCCAGCAGCACATCGGGAGAGATGGTCACTTCAACCCCCTGCATGATACTCTCAAAAAAAACCACCAGCCGCGACTCCCTTCCCTGCCTGACCACAACTCCCTCAAAATCCTTGAACGGTCCGGCAAGAACCCTCACCCTCTGGCCCGGAGGGAGAGAATCAACCGTACGATGAACCGCATCCGGCTCCCTGACCAACTGCTTGAGCCAGTCAATATCGCGCTGAAAGATCACCGATGGCGTTTTACCAATCCCGATAAACTTAACCACACCCTCCGTATCAAGCACCGCAATCTTATCCTTCCGCATCGCAATATTGACAAACAGATAGCTCCGGAACAGGGGTTCAGAGACCTTTTTCTTTCTATCGCTCCACTGCTTCCATGTATCAAGCAGCGGCAAAAAACTCACCACATTTTGTTCAAGCAGCAATTGATGCACCCTCTTTTCGTACCGTGAACGAACATAGAGCGCATACCACTTTAGATCATCAACTTCAGTCATGCAATAAAACTTAGAATTTGGAGCCATACAACCTCCACCCAAGAACGCCAAGCTCCCGCCCCGCGAATAAAAAAGGTAACACCAGTAAATCATTTATCAAAGAGCCTCAGCTCAATCCAGCCCCATAACACTCCGCAACCGGTAATAGAGCAGCCCCATCACCTCACGCAACGCCCTCTCCGACTCCGCAAGCGCCTCCGCATTTGGCAAAAAACGCAACACAGTCAAACCACTCTGCCCACTCACCCGATAATCCACCGGAAACGACTCAACCGCAAAACCGGCACGCTCAAAGAGAAAACGCGCCCGACGAATATGAAACGCACTGGTCACCAGAATAATCCGCTTCGGCACCCCTTTTGCGGCACCAAGCACCACTTTTGCCGCCACCGCTTCATCCGCCGTATTGCCCACCCTCCCGGTCAAACGAATAGCCGATTTCGGCACTCCAAGCAGCATCGCCCTTTTGGCCAGCACCTCACCCTCAGGCACCACATCCGGCTGCCAGGGCATCTGCCCACGCGTAAAGAGAATCACGGGAGCATGACCAGCCTTGAACAGCTCAATGCCACCCTCAAACCGATCAACCGCATCACCCCACTCGCCCAACGGTGCACCCTCAACCGTCACAATCATCCCGCTCAACACTACAATCGCATCAGCCTTCCCAACGCGACTGACGGCCACCCTTCCAGAACCAACCTCAACCGAACGCATCAAAAAATCGCTCATCAGAGGCATACTGAAAACCAAAAGCACCAGCATCCCGAGCAAGACAAAAAACCTGTTGCGCAACAGCAAACCAGCCAGCAGGCACAAAAAGCTGAACCCTGAGGGCAAGAGCAGCAGAGGCAATATTTTATTAAAAAGCAGTGCGTTCATAGCCTTCAGGTTTTTTCTCCAAAAATTTCAACTCTCTTTACTGACCGCCACCAGGTAACCATTGGCCTTGAGCAGGGCGTGACGACGGGCTAAATCGAGATCATGCGCCACCATCTCCACAACCATCTCGTCCAGCGTAATCTCCGGTACCCATCCAAGCTCCCCTTTCGCCTTTGCCGGGTCACCAAGCAGCGTCTCCACCTCTGCAGGACGGAAATAGCGCGGATCAATCCTGACAATCACCTCTCCAATAGCAAGCGATGGATGCGGGATGGTGAGTGCCTCAATAACGCCCTCCTCCTCCCTTCCCTCTCCCTGCCACCGGATGATAATGCCAAGCTGCAACGCCGCCTTTTCAATAAACTGGCGAACACTGTACTGCACGCCGGTAGCAATCACATAATCCCTCGGCTCCTCCTGCTGCAGCATCATCCACTGCATACGCACATAATCCTTTGCATGGCCCCAGTCACGCAAAGCGTTCATATTGCCGATATAGAGGCACTCTTCGAGCCCCTGCGAGATATTAGCCAGACTCCGGGTAATCTTGCGCGTCACAAAGGTCTCCCCCCTGCGCGGAGACTCATGGTTGAAAAGAATACCGTTACAGGCGTACATGCCGTACGCTTCACGATAGTTGACCGTTATCCAGTAGGCATAAAGTTTGGCAACAGCATAGGGACTGCGGGGATAAAAAGGGGTACTCTCCCGCTGCGGAATCTCCTGAACCAAGCCATACAGCTCCGAGGTCGAAGCCTGATAAAAGCGAGTTTTCCTCTCAAGGCCCAGAAAACGGATCGCCTCAAGCAGACGCAGGGTACCCATGGCATCAACATCCGCCGTATATTCCGGCGACTCAAAGCTCACCGCAACATGGCTCTGCGCTCCAAGGTTATAGACCTCATCCGGCTGAACCTCTTCAAGAATGCGGGTCAGGTTGCTGCTGTCGGTCAAATCGCCATAATGAAGGTAGAGCGCAGGATGCGTAGCGCTGGAGAGTGACTCTTTTTCGATATCATGGCGATCGCGATAGAGATGGTCAATGCGCTGGGTATTGAGGGAACTTGCCCGACGCTTGATGCCATGCACCTCATACCCCTTTTCAAGGAGCAGCTCAGCGAGATAAGAACCATCCTGGCCGGTTATACCGGTAATAAGGGCAACCTTCCTGGGGATTGAAGCGCCATGATGCGTTACAGGCGAGATGTTTGGCATTTAAGAATATATTTGTGAGTTCAAAAAATCATTGTAGGCCAGCGCCAACCCCTCTTCAAGCCCAATCTCCGGCTTCCATCCAAGGTTGTTGAGGCGGTGGCTCTCCATCAGTTTTCGGGGTGACCCATCAGGTTTTGCCGGATCAAACTCAATCACACCCTTGTAGCCGACAACGGTCGCGATGGTTTCAGCAAGCTCCTTTATGGTCACCTCCCTGCCGCTACCGACATTGATATGACTCTGCATCGGAGTGGTATGGGCGGCAAACACGGCCTTGTCGAGGTTCATCACAAACACGCTTGCCGCCGCCATATCGTCAACATACAAAAACTCCCGCTGCGGTGTGCCGGTACCCCAAATCAGGACAGAGTGATGTGTACCGGGCACCGCGTTATGCTCCATATCAAGCCTGGCTTCATGGAATCGGCGAATCATAGCAGGGATAACATGGCTGTTTTCAGGGTGATAGTTGTCGCCCGGGCCATAAAGGTTGGTCGGCATGACACTGCGATAGTCGGTACCATGACTCTGGCCATACTGCCGGTTGTAACTTTCGCAGAGCTTGATACCGGCAATCTTGGCAATGGCATAAGGCTCATTGGTCGGCTCAAGCGGGCCCGTCAAAAGGGCACTTTCCTGCATCGGCTGCGGAGCCAATCGGGGATAGATACAGCTCGAACCAAGAAAAAGCAGCTTTTGCACCCCAACCCGCCAAGCCTCATGGATAACATTTGCCTCCATCATCAGATTCTGGTAGATGAACTCCGCCGGATACGAGTTATTGGCATGAATACCGCCAACTTTTGCCGCCGCCAGATAAACCTGAGCCGGCTTTTCATGCTCAAAAAATGCACGAACCGCCGCCTGGCAGGTGAGATCAAGCTCCGCATGGGTTTTGAGCAGCAGATTCTCACCCTGTAATCCCCCTGCAAGGAGGTGACGCACAATGGCCGAACCAACCATTCCCCGATGACCGGCTATATATATTTTAGGCATAACAATTTCACAACTGAAATATGAAGGCACAAACGCACCTCCACTATAGTATAAATATTTATGAATTCCTTCACACCGAAGAAACATCAGGGGATTTTACACCCTCTCAACCTCAAACTTGCTGACATTTCTTGCCTTGGGGTCAAAGACGATGCCAATCAGGTAGCGTTCGCCGTCATATTTCTCGTAATATTTCATTTTCTTGATCTGCTCAAGTGGCTCCCCATCAGTCACCTTGAATTCATAAAGAAAAGTTCTCCCGCCAGCCTTCAGCGTCAGGTCAATTCTCCCCTTGTTGCTCACATCCTCGGCGATAATCTCTACCCCGAAGCTGGCAAAAAAGGCATAAAGTACACTGGCGTAAAAGCCCTCATAACGCTCGATCTCATTGTTGGTGAAATTATTGTAGGCGATACTGGCAAAAAGGCGTTTGATTACAGCCTCCAATTTTTCAAGATTGCCACTCTTCATAAAAGCAAGCAGCTCACGGCGGATCGTCACTTGTTCTGAACCACTCGTCATCGATCGCAAAATATATCTGTAGAAACTGATCTGCACCTCCCAGTTGGGAAATCCCAATTCGTACACCTCTTCCCTATCCTCATATATCAAACGCTTGATAGTCAAATAGCCAGTCTGAAACAGAATGGTCTCGATATCAAGATTTTCAAGATCAAAACTGTTGACCAAACTCTTCTCAACGTTGATAGTCAAAAAATCAGGGAGAAAATAGCTGTTCTTTTTGATCAACTTAACGAGGAAACGCGGCGTACCGGTTTCAAACCAGTAATTGTCGAACACACAATGGTTCTTGATAAAGAGCAGGATAGCAAACGGATTATAAACCCTGTCACCCAAAAAGCTATACCCGTTGTACCACCGTTTAACCTCTTCCATATCCACCCCTTCGAGATAAGGGGCAAAAGAGGTTTCCAGATCAAGCTGGGTATAACCACAGACATTGCCAAAATCAGGGTTCAGGCTGATGTCTTCAAGATTGTTCAGGCCGCTGAAGAGCGAAACTTTGGAGAATTTACTCACCCCGGTGAGAAAGGCAAAGCGCAGATAGCGGTCGTTCTCCTTGATTTTGGTATAAAAATCACGC
>CAINOO010000246.1 GCA_903851535.1 uncultured Chlorobiaceae bacterium
CAGGAATTGACAAGCGACTGGACGGCATCTCCTTCGCGCTCGGTAACACCATGTTGCGCCTATACCAGTAAAGAAGAGCTTGTTGAGCAGGTGTGCGACAAAATCGAGCAGGCTCTTGCAGCTCTTATCGGTGAATCACCAGTTAACCTGGTTCAGAATTCTGTTCTGCTGCATACTTCGGCCACCGCATTGCTCCAGTGCTACCATGCTACCCTGAAGCAGCAGTTTGGTGATATGACGCTGATGGGTTCGCCGACGTTTGGCCATGTGCCTTTAAAGCTCTCTGAAACCTTTGTTTCGTTAAGCCTTTCGGGATCGTTGCATTGTGAAGATCGCACTACTGCACAAGGGTGCCGATGTGACGACGTTGTGTACGAAAAAAGCAGTACACCGGAAAAGGTGATGCGTGGGGTCTTTTTTGAGCAGCGCTGTTCACTGTTGCTCATCATTGGTGAACCAGGTTCAGGAAAAACCACCTTGCTGAAGCATTATGCGCTCTGTTGCCTTGATGAACAGCAACGGGAGAGTTATGGTTTCAAGAGAGCCGTCACTGTTTTTTTTCTGCCCTTGCGAGAGTTGCAAAAGCGGGGTAATCGGTATAGGTCACTTGAGGAGAACCTTGCAGCGTCGTCTCACAAACAATTACTCACCATCAAAAAAGAGCACTTTACGCAGTGGCTTGAGCAGCCTTCTGCACTGGTGTTGCTTGATGGACTGGATGAAATCAGCAATGTAAACGACCGTATTGCTGCCTGCAAGTGGATTACCCGGACGGTGCGACGCTTTACAAAAGCAAAGTTTGTGGTAACGTCGCGCAGCACGGGTTACCGAAAAGGCGATGGTATTGAAATTGAGGCTGGACATCGACGGGCAGACATTCTTGATTTTTCATTGGAGCAGAAGAGTGAGTTTTTGCAACGCTGGTTTAAAGCGGCCCTGCTTGCAGAGATTCGCCCGGGTACCATAGCGTTTGAGGAGTGGCAAGCAGAGCAGGAGAGCAGGGCAACCGGAAAAGCTCAAGCAATTCTTGCTTTTCTTGAGGATGAAAAAAACAAAAGCCTGCGTCTGCTTGCGGGCGTGCCTTTGCTCTTGCAGATTATGGCAATGCTCTGGAAAGAGCGTGGTTATCTGGCTGAAGGCCGGATTGAGTTGTACGATGCGGCGCTGAACTTTATGCTTGATTATCGTGATCGCTATCGAGCAATAGAGCCCTCGCTTGCGGCAAAAGATGCACGGAGGGTATTAAGCCCGGTTTCGCTCTGGATGCAGGATGAATTGAAAAGAGATGAGGTTGACCGGGCTGAGATGCAGCAGCAGATGCAGGTGCAGCTTGAAACGCTGAACAAGTCACTACAGGCAGAAGATTTTTGCCGGAACCTTGTTGATCGTGCAGGTTTGCTGCTCGAGTATGGTGATCATCACTATGTTTTCCGCCACAAATCTTTCCGCGAGTACATGGCCGGAGTGCAGCTTGTCAAGAATATGCATCGGCCTGATGCGCTGAAGAATCTGGTGAGCCATTTTGGTGACGACTGGTGGACGGAGGTGTTTCGCTTTTTTATTGCCCATGTTGAGGATGCTGATCTGTTCAACCGATTTATGGAACTGCTCTTTGATTCACCGGTCACCGATGCATTGGAACCGAAGCAGCTCGATTTGCTCATAACCCTTATTGAAGAGGCGCCGCAGAGCAAGAGTGATGCCTTGAAAAACAAACTGCTTGCTCCGGGAACCACTCTTGAACGGCAGCGTTACCTTCTTGAGTGCCTGAAGGCTTTTCATAAACCGGATGCCGAAGCGGTAATACAGGAGTTCCGGAAGTCAGGCTTGTCGAAAGAAAAGGTGATTGTTGCTGATGTAGAGCGTGATATGCTGGAAGCGGAGTACATCCTGATCAAGGGTGGGACTTTTATCTACTCGTTGACGGAAAAGCCGGAAACCGTTCCTGATATATACGTTGCAAAATATACGGTGACCAACAGGCACTACCGCCGCTTTATCGGCTATCTCGATGCAAAGGAGCCGGAATTTGCGGAAAGAGTGCCTGTTGAAGCCTACAGGGAGGGTTTGCAGAAACTGGCATCCACCATCAAAGGATTCAGCGAATGGCTGAAGGAAGAGCTATCGTTGGCAAAGCGTTTTGTTTCTTATTTGGATACCAATAAACAATTTAACAAGGATGACCAACCTGTTGTCGGGGTAAGCTGGTATGACGCCAAAGCGTGGTGCCTTTGGCTTTCGATGCTTGACGGTGACAAGGCACGCTATAGGCTTCCGAACGAGGTGCAGTGGGAGTGGGCCGCAGGTGGCCAGCGTGACAAGCCCGATAGAGTAGTAAAGGTTCGTGACTATCCCTGGCTGGAAGAAAAGGGTGAGCCGAATAAAACTCTGGCAAACTATAATGATCATGAAGGGGCTACAACATCCGTCGGGCGTTATCCAAAAGGCGCTACACCCGAAGGGTTGCATGATATGGCAGGCAACGTGTGGGAGTGGACGGAGGATTTGTATCAAAAAGATAAAGATTGGCGTGTCCAGCGAGGTGGAGCGTATTATAGCAGGGGAGCTGATGCTCTGCGCTGCTCCTCCCGGTTCAGCCTCGATCCGTGGTACGTCGACTATGTGGGTTTTCGAGTGATTCGTTCCAGTCATTTTTCTCTTCCTGAAAATCTGATCCTCTGATATCTGGAACTCTGAAAAAGCAAGCTCACTCGACAAGACAGAAGTTACATGGAGAGGCTGG
>CAINOO010000247.1 GCA_903851535.1 uncultured Chlorobiaceae bacterium
GGGAATTCCTTTTGAGATATAAGGTATAATTTGTAGAATTAAGTGGAATAATTTACATTGATGAACTTTATTTTTCCGCAAAAGTCCAGATAATCCAGAGCAAAAGAATGAGTAAGACGATAAGTTTCAAGACATATTCAGCAAAACCGGCAGAAGTTGAGCGCAAGTGGTACGTTGTTGATGCCGAAGGTCAGGTATTGGGCCGGATGGCTTCTGAAATTGCAAAAGTCCTCAGGGGCAAGCACAAACCACAGTTTACGCCGCATATCGATACTGGTGACTTCATTGTGGTAACCAATGCTGAAAAGGTTGCGCTTAGCGGCAAAAAAGAGGAGCAGAAAAGCTACTTCTCGCACTCTCAGTATCCGGGCGGAGTCAAGGTTGATCACGTCAAGGATTTGCTGAAGAAAAAACCGGAAAGAATTATTGAAAATGCTGTTTGGGGAATGTTGCCGCACAACAACCTCGGTCGCCAGTTGTTCAGAAAACTCAAGGTCTATGCAGGCGCTGAGCACCCGCACGCTTCGCAGTCTCCTGTTGAAATGAAGGTAAACTAAATATTAAAGCATTGGGAATGAAAGAGGTTATCGATACAGTAGGTCGCCGTAAAACCTCGGTGGCTCGAGCTTTTATGATTCCGGGAAAAGGCCGGGTTATTGTCAACAAACTGCCGATTGAAGAGTACTTCAAGGATGAATTCAAGCGTCAGCAAGCACTCCGTCCTCTCGTCATTACCGAAAGAACCGAAGAGTTTGATATCAAGATCAACGTTCAGGGAGGAGGTGTCAGTGGCCAGTCCGGTGCAGTGAGCCTTGCAATTGCGCGTGCTCTTACCGAATTTGACGATTCTGCCCGTGCCATTCTTAAGACAGAGAGGCTTTTGACCAGAGATCCCCGTATGGTTGAGCGCAAAAAATTCGGTCGCAAAAAGGCTCGCAAACGCTTCCAGTTCTCGAAACGTTAATCTGGTGGTGTTATTGTCAGTTTTATTCTATTTCAGAACACAACTTCGCATATCATGCCATTCTGAGTTCCATTCAGATGAAGCTCTCCGGAAGTGTCCGACGCCCTGCGCCGGATACCGGTGAGCAGAGGCTTGATAGAGGAACAACTAAATCACAAAAACGTACTCATGTCACATTTTCAGCTTGAAGAGATGCTCCGCGCAGGAGTCCACTTCGGTCACCTTGCACGTCGCTGGTGTCCGAAAATGAAGCCGTACATTTTCATGGAAAAGAACGGTGTTCATATTATTGATCTGCAGAAAACGGTTGTTCTTGCCGATGAGGCACTGAAAGCCCTTGAAGCAATTGCGCAGACAGGTCGGGAGATCATGTTTGTCGGAACAAAAAAACAGGCAAAGCACATTATTGCCGAACAGGCAGAGCGTGCAGGTATGCCTTACGTTTGCGAACGCTGGCTGGGTGGTATGCTTACCAATTTCCAGACTATTCGCCAGAGCATCAGGCGCATGAACCTGATTGACCGGATGGCGACTGATGGTACCTACGACATGATTACCAAGAAAGAGCGCCTCATGCTTGGTCGTGAAAAAGAGAAGCTCATGAGGATTCTCGGTGGTATTGCCACCATGAACCGTCTTCCGGCTGCACTTTTTATTGTGGATATCAAAAAAGAGCATATTGCCATCAAGGAGGCACGTTCACTTGGTATTCCCATTATTGCCATGGTCGATACCAATTGCGATCCTGAACTTGTTGATTTTGTCATTCCAGCCAATGACGATGCTATTCGCTCCATTCAGTTGATGGTCAAGGCCGTTGCTGACATCGTTATCAAGGCACGCGAACTGAAGGTCGAAAATGAGGTGCTTGCCGAAATGGATGAAGTGGAAGAGGCTGGCGACGATGAAAAGGAAGAGATCAGCGAATAAGCAGAGTCATATAATTATAAGAGTTAAATTTCAATGAGCCAGACTTCAGCAAAAGACGTTAAAAGTCTTCGTGATATAACAGGCGCAGGTATGATGGACTGCAAAAAGGCCCTCGATGAGACCGGAGGGGATATGCAGCAGGCTATCGACTATCTGCGCAAGAAAGGTGCAGCCCTCGCTGCCAAGCGTGCAGACCGTGAAGCCCGGGAGGGTATGGTCGCTATCAGAATGACCGCCGACCACAAGGCCGGAGTGATTCTTGAACTTAATTGCGAGACCGACTTTGTTGCCCGTGGGGAAGTTTTTACCAGCTTTACTGCTGCACTTGCAGACCTCGCTCTTGCAAGCCAGACCACTTCTCCCGAAGCGCTTTTGATACTGACGCTCGGTGAGGCCTTCGGCGGTGAAACGGTGGATAATGCCATCAAGACCATGACCGGCAAACTTGGTGAAAAGATCAGTCTCAAGCGTCTCGTTTATCTTGATGCCGGGGACGGTATTGTTGAGGCCTATCTTCATCCGGGTTCACAGCTTGGTGCCATCATTCATATTGCTACCGACCAGCCTGGTGTGGTTGGTGAACTGGCAAAAGATCTTGCCATGCAGGTTGCCGCAGCCGCTCCTATTGTGGTTGACCGCTCCTTTGTTCCTGCCGATTATATTGCAAAAGAGTCTGAAATATATCGTCAGCAGGCGCTTGAACAAGGCAAGAAAGAGGCCTTTGTCGATAAAATCGTCATTGGCAGGCTCGAAAAGTATTACCAGGATGTCGTGCTCAGTGAGCAGTTTTTTATCAAAGACAGCACCATAAAGGTCTCTGATGTGCTCAGTGAGTTCCGTAACAAGCATCAAGTAAAGGTTGATGTTGTTGAATTTTTCCGTTGTAAATTGGGAGAATAAAAAAAAAAGGCCTCGTTGTTGCGAGGCCTTTTTTTTGCACATATTGTGTTGTTCTTGTTTTCATTTAACCATTTCTTGCTGAGGATCGGGATATGCTTCATTACAAGCGCATTTTGCTGAAATTAAGCGGAGAAGCTCTTGCCGGAGAGGATGGCTATGGCATCAACCCCGAGATGCTTGAACGGTATGCCGAGGAGATCAGGGAGGCACGCGATATGGGTGCCCAGATTGCCCTGGTGATTGGTGGGGGCAATATTTTTCGCGGAATGTCAGAGGCGGCAGCCAAGATGGATCGTGTTCAGGCCGACTATATGGGTATGCTTGCAACCGTGATTAATGCATTGGCCTTTCAGGATGCGCTTGAACGCAAAGGGATCTTTACCCGCCTTCAGACAGCCATAAAAATGGAGCAGATGGCTGAGCCATTTATCCGGCGCAAGGCTGTCCGTCACCTCGAAAAGGGACGGGTCGTTATTTTCGGTGCAGGCACAGGAAACCCCTATTTTACTACCGATACAGCCGCATCGCTGAGGGCCATTGAAATTGAAGCTGATATTATTGTCAAAGGCACACGCGTTGATGGTGTCTACGATTCCGATCCGGAAAAAAATTGCAATGCAGAATTTCTTGCCGATATATCCTACCTCGATGTGATACGCAAAAACCTGCGGGTTATGGATATGACCGCCATTACCCTCTGCAGCGAAAATGCGCTGCCTATTGTGGTCATGAATATGAACGAAAAGGGCAACTTCACCAGATTGTTGCGTGGTGAAAAGGTTGGTTCGCTGGTACACGGTTGATGGCCGGGGCTCAGCAGGGCTCCTCAAAATCCATACTTGACTGAAACAGCAGCCTGAGTGCTGACTGAATCTCCCGCCACTCAAACCCCCGGTTCGAAAGGAAGACTTCAAGTTTCTTTTTTCGGATGGCATCGGTAGCCTCATGCAGTGAACGGAGTTTTTTTTCTGCCGCACTGCAGCAGAGTGCGGCGCTGTCATACTCTTTGAGGAGCTCGCCGACAATGGCATCCGGGACCCCTTTTTTCCGCAGTTCTGCACCGATTTTCAATTTCCCTGCCGGTCTTCTGTTTGAGCGGCTTCTGATCAGCTCCTTGCCAAATGTCCTGTCGTCAAGCACACCCCGGCTGGTCAGCTTCTCCAGTACCTCTTCAATGCTCACGGTGCCATATCCCTTTTTCAGGAGTTTCCGCTCAAGTTCCCGGCGGCTGTGATTGCGCAGCCCAAGCAGTTTGAGGGCGAAGGCCATTGCGGAGGGTGCATTGCTGTCGGTCATGATCAAGAACGTGATACGTTGCGTTTTGTTGAACAGCTTCATGAAGGATATCGCTTCCCATGATTTTGATGGTAATCTAATTGGCAGAGCGTCGCCGATCAAAAAAAATAGTGACAATAAATCGTTATCGCTGTAAATATACTCTTTCTGTGCATGAGCATTCTCTCTGATGCTTTTTCTCTCTCTTCAATTTTACTATATTCCTTTCCGTTCACGGTGAACCGTTTCGGCCTGTCAGGTGGCGACGGCGGGCTCATAAAGTTTTTTTTATCAGTTAAGCGTAAAAGAGAGATGGCTCGTTATACCCCCGAACAGCTTGTCAAAAGAAACGCTTCCATCTGGACCGATATCCAGATTATCCTTGCTCCGATCCAGTTCCTTTTTTTTGTTGTTGGTCTTACCACGACAGCGCTGTATGCAAACTCCCTGTTTGTGAGCAGTATATACTGGGTCAGCGTCGCCATTCTTTTCAAGACGCTCTTTTTTGCCCTCCTTTTCATTACAGGCATGTTTTTTGAAAAGGAAATTTTCAATAAATGGGTCTACTCAAAAGAGTTTTTCTGGGAAGATATCGGCAGCACCATTGCCGCATTTTTTCACCTGCTCTATTTTTTTCTGGCTTACTTCGGAGCCTCCAGAGATGTGATGATCATGGATGCCTTTCTTGCCTACTTCACTTACGTGCTCAATGCGTTGCAGTATCTGGTCAGGATCATCCTTGAAAAACGAAATGAGCGCAAACTTCGCATTGACGGCCAAATTTGACGAAGCGGGGCCGATTTTTTTTTAAGACACCTTAATGCTCATGCAACATAGCTTCAAGAGACTCTGGAATACCACCTTTCTTTTTGTAGGGCCTATCTGGTTCCTGCTTGTCTGGATGATCTGGTCTTCGGGCCAGTTGTGCTCCATTGATGACAAACTCTCGTTTCTTGGCGTTGTGATTCCCGGCTTTCTGCTTATCTACGGCTCCGGCTTTTTGATTGAAGGGTGGCATGAAAAGAAAAAAAAAGGCAGGGCATGACGGGGGAATGTTCATTTTGCTATCGTTATTTTTCAACAATACACGCCCCGTTTCGGGTGTGAGAAGTGTGATTTTTTATGCAGAACTTTTGGAATGACGCAGATCTTCAATGCTCCGTCAGAGAGCAGTGCAGCTCAACCGATATGCCGTCGGAACTTGCCGAGCTGGTTTATGCTTCCCGTCTGCTTGGCCGCGAAAGCTCGCTGGTGATGCATGGTGGTGGTAACACCTCGGTCAAATGTGAACTGGTTGATCTGGTTGGTAACCGGGCTGATGTCTTGTTAATCAAGGCAAGTGGTGTCGATTTAAGCCGTGTTTCAGGGTGTGATTATACGCCACTCCGGCTTGGCCCGCTGCGCAAACTGGGTGAGCTCTTCAGCCGGAACGATCAGGTAAGCGAGGAGGCTCTTCGGCGTTTTTCGACCAAAGAGTTCAAACACCTGCTGCTTCTGAACATGTTCAGCTTGACTGACCACATGGACGAGCACAGGCTCACCCCTTCGATTGAGACCCTCCTGCACGCTTTTTTGCCACATCGCTTTATTTTTCATACCCATTCGTTTGCCTTGCTTACTCTCAGCAATCAGCCCGACGGCATCACTCTCGTTGGTGAAACCCTTGGAGAGGGTTTTGGTTCGGTGCCCTATATAAAGCCCGGTCTTGGTCTTGCACGCGCGGCGGCTATTGTTTATGCGGAAAATCCGGAGATCAAGGGGCTTGTGTTGCAAAAGCACGGCCTGGTCACTTTCGGTTCAACGGCCAGTGAGGGTTACGAGCGCATGATAGAGGCAGTCAACATCCTTGAAGAGCGGATTGCCAAAGCAGGCAGAAAACTCTTTCCATCCGTAACACTGCCAGCCGAAATTGCTTCGGTTGAAGTGACGGCCCCCGTCATCAGGGGTGCCTGTGTTGATGAAAAGGCTCCAGGCATGCGCGAGTACCACCAGTTTATTCTCGATTTTCGTACGTCGCCTTCCATTCTTGACTATGTCAACAGTGTCGATATTGCCAGCATGAGTCAAAAGGGTGCCATGACGCCCGACTTCATTATCCGTACAAAAAACAAGCCACTTGTTGTTCCTGCTCCCGATGCGGCTGATATTGAGGGATTCAAGGTTGCGGTGCATGAGGCCGTACAGCGCTATCGTCAGGAGTATGTCGATTATTTTACTACCCAGCAGCAGGCTGCCGACATGCCGGTAACCATGCTTGACCCCTTGCCAAGAGTGGTGCTTGTTCCCGGCCTCGGGCTCTTTGGTCTTGGTAAAACAGCAGAATCAGCCGCAGTCAATGCTGACATTGCAACCGGTACCGCCTCGGCCATCCTTGATGCCGAATCGGTTGGCACCTTTGAATCCATCAGTGACCGGGAGGCCTTTGAGATAGAGTACTGGGACATGGAGCAGGCCAAGATGACCAAGGTTCATCATGATGTGTTTGCCGGTAAAATTGTTCTGGTTACAGGAGCCGCAAGCGGCATAGGTCTTGCAACGGCCAAAGCCTTCCGCCAGAAAGGGGCTGAGTTGGTCATTCTGGATCTGACCCGTGAAGCTCTCGACAGTGCATCGGAGGAGCTTGGCGGCAATCTTCTTGCCCTCACCTGCGACGTCACCTCAAGGGATGATATTCATGCCGCCTTTGAAGCTGCCTGCCGCCGCTTTGGTGGTGTAGACATTATCGTCTCCAACGTCGGCGCAGCCATACAGGGGCGCATTGGTGACGTCTCCGACGTTCTGCTGCGCAAGAGCTTTGAAATCAACTTTTTCTCACACCAGTCCATTGCCCAGGAGGCGGTCAGGGTGATGAGGCTTCAGGGAACCGGTGGTGTTTTGCTGTTCAATGTTTCAAAACAGGCGGTCAACCCTGGCCCGGACTTTGGTCCTTATGGTCTTGCCAAGGCGGCAACGCTCTTTCTTATGCGTCAATATGCCCTTGACCACGGACGTGACGGCATTCGTTCAAATGGAATCAATGCTGACCGCATTCGCAGCGGTCTGTTGACTGAAGAGATGATCAAGGCCCGATCAACAGCCCGCGGTCTGAGTGAAAAAGAGTATATGGCAGGAAACCTCCTGCAGCTTGAGGTGACCGCCGAAGATGTCGCGGATGCCTTTGTCCACCTTGCACTCGAAATCAGGACAACCGGCTCAATTACCACAGTGGATGGCGGCAACATTGCAGCCGCGCTTCGCTGAACAAAAAAAGTCTATTTATAGTAACAACCACAACAGAAAAATCGGAGAGCAACCATCATGGCGGAATACGATAAAGACAAACAGGCAAAAGAGTATTATCTCGACATTCCGGTCAACACCCACGGATTTTTTCTCAAAGGTGCCCACTCCCTTGATTGGGGAATGAAAAACCGACTTTCAAGGATATTCCGTCCCGATACCGGAAAAACCGTCATGCTTGCTATCGATCATGGCTACTTCCAGGGACCGACTACCGGTCTTGAACGTCCGGATGTCAACATCGTGCCGCTCATGCCCTATGCCGATGCCATTATGCTGACCCGTGGTATTTTGCGCACGACTGTTCCACCGAGTCTTACCAGAGCGGTTGTGATGCGTTGCAGCGGTGGCCCGAGCATTCTCAAGGAGCTTTCCGATGAAGAGCTGGCCGTCGATATCGAGGATGCCATTCGTATGAACGTTGCCGCAATAACCCTCCAGATCTTTATCGGTGGCGAATATGAGACCCGCTCCATCCACAACATGACAAGGCTGGTTGATATGGGTCTGCGTTATGGTATTCCAACCATGGCGGTGACCGCAGTCGGCAAGGATATGGTACGCGATGCCAAATACTTCAGGCTTGCCTGCCGGATGGCTGCCGAGCTTGGCGCACAGATTGTCAAGACCTATTATGTGCCTGAAGATTTTGATACGATTATTGCCTCGTGTCCGGTGCCTATTGTCATGGCTGGGGGCAAAAAACTTCCTGAACTCGAAGCACTTGAGATGTCCCGTCGTGCCATTGATGAGGGTGCATCAGGTGTTGATATGGGGCGCAATATTTTCCAGAGCGATGCTCCGCTTGCCATGATGAAGGCTGTCAACAAAGTGGTGCATGAGCGCGTGAGTGCCAGGGATGCCTTCGATTATTTCAATACTATCAAGGCAGAAGGATAATCATTGAAGGGTAACGTATGTTGCTGCAGCAGGTTAAAGAGGCCTGCTGCTCTATTTTTCAGAGAGTTCGATTTTCTTAATGGACACCCATTTACTCTCTCCGTCTGAGCCGGAAGAGTGGGTGGGTATGACGTTTTTCTATGAACAGTGAGGATATAAAAGGTTTTTTTGCTTCAAAAGAGCAGCTCGACATGGCTGACTACCTGACGCTCGATTACTATCTGGAGTGTGTTGGAGATATTGAGACCGCGCTCGCCCATTTCTGCAGTGAACAATCTACCGCGCAATGGAAACGCGTTGATCATGATGAAGATTTTCGTCCAAGGTATGCTGCCAAAGTGATCAGCCTGACGGTCGAGGGGGAACTTGCGGCGCTCAGCTATCCGGTAAAGCATGATGAATCCGGCCCTGTTCATGCCTGCCGTGTCACTATTGCACATCCTCACTGCAATTTTGGCACCAAACTGCCCAATCTGCTCTCTGCGGTTTGCGGGGAGGGAGTCTTTTTTACTCCCGGTGTGCCCGTGGTCAAGCTGCTTGATATCGGCTTTCCAGACGCTTATTTGCAAGCCTTTGACGGCCCGAAATTCGGTATTGATGGTATTCGCGACCTCCTGCAAGCCTATAACCGCCCGATTTTTTTCGGGGTGGTGAAGCCCAATATCGGTCTTACTCCAGCCCATTTTGCCGAAATCGCTTACCAGAGCTGGCTCGGAGGACTTGATATCGCCAAAGATGACGAAATGCTTGCCGATGTTGACTGGTCAACCCTTATCGAACGATCCCGCGTTCTTGGAGAGGCCAGGGTTCGGGCAGAAAGGGAGACAGGCGAGCCGAAAATCTATCTTGCCAACATCACCGATGAGGTTGACCGGCTCCTTGAGCAGCACGACATTGCCGTAAGCAATGGGGCAAATGCGCTGCTCGTCAATGCCTTCCCGATTGGACTCAGTGCTGTCAGAATGCTTGCCCGACACACAAAGGTGCCTCTGATTGGTCATTTTCCCTTTATAGCCGCCTTCAGCAGGATGGAGAAGTATGGCGTTCATTCACGGGTAATGACCAAGCTTCAGCGGCTTGCAGGTCTTGATTCGATCATCATGCCGGGCTTCGGAAGCAGGATGATGACCCCCGAAAAGGAGGTAAAAGAGAACATCGCGGAGTGTCTGCAGGATTTTGGCCATCTCAAGCGTTCACTTCCCGTCCCGGGAGGAAGCGATTCAGCGCTGACACTTGAAACGGTCTACCGCAAGGTGGGCAGTGTTGATTTCGGTTTTGTGCCTGGTCGCGGGGTGTTCGGTCATCCCCTGGGTCCAAGAGCTGGCGCAACAAGTATCCGTCAGGCATGGGAAGCCATCGAACAGGGAATAGCACTTGAGCGTTATGCTGTCGGTCGTCCTGAACTTCAGGTAATGGTTGATGGGGTAAACGGAAAAAAGTAAGTACCAGTAAAAGGAAGGGGTAGGCTCATGGGTAAACTGGACCATAAAGTTGCTGTCATTACCGGATCCTCCAGAGGTATCGGTAAAGCCATCGCGCATGAGTTTGTGCGCCAGGGGGCAAAGGTGGTGATAACCTCCTCCTCGGCGGCCAATGTTCAGAAAGCTGTTGCGGAATTTCCCCCCGAAACCGCTTATGGCTGCCTCTGCGATGTTGTTTCAATGGCTGATATGGAGCAACTTATTGCTTCGGCAGTCGAGAGATTTGGTCGTATTGACTGTTTTATCAATAATGCAGGCATCTCCGATCCCTTCCAGAATATCACAGAAAGCGATCCTGACGTGTGGGGCAAGGTTATTGATACCAATCTTAAAGGCACCTATAACGGATGTCGTGCCGCAATCAGCTATTTCCTCAAGGAAAATATTCCAGGAAAAATCATCAACATGGCGGGTTCCGGTACCGACACGGGCTCAAATACCCCGTGGATGAGTGCCTACGGCTCCACCAAGGCGGCTATCGCCCGTTTTACCTTTGCGGTTGCCCATGAGTATCGCCATACCGGTATCTCCCTCATGCTTCTCCATCCTGGTCTGGTGCGTACCGGTATGGTCAGCACCACGAACCCTACGCCAGAACTGTCCCGACAGTTGGCCACGTTCAGTACGGTTCTTGATATTTTTGCCCAGCCGCCTTCGGTTGCCGCAAAGCTTGCCGTACAACTCGCTTCGGACTGGAGTGACGCAAAAACGGGTATCTACCGATCAGCACTGAACGGAAGAAAAAAAAAATGGTTGCTCTTGACCTATCCCTTCCGTAAAATAACCAAGAGGATTGACCGTCGAACCTATTAACACAGAAGGATCGTCATGCCTAAAACCGCGCTATCCCTGTTCATTGTTGTTCTTGTTCTGGCGACACTTCAAGGCTGTTACAGCTTTACAGGATCATCACTGCCTGCGTATCTCAAAACCATTGCAATCCCGGTATTTGAAGACCGTTCCGGCGCAGGGATCGCGCAGTACACGGGAGAAATGACTGGTGCCCTTGCCAACAAAATTGAAGCACAAAGTGCACTTCGCCTGACACCCTCCATAGCCCGTGCCGATGCACTGCTCGAAGGGACAATTATCTCCTTTGCTGATGCACCAAGTCAGCTCTCCAGCAAAACCGGGCGGGCCATGACCAATCGGGTGACGCTTGTTGTGCAGGTCAGTATGCTTGACCGGGTGAAAAAAAAGCCGATCTTTGCGCACTCGTTTGTCGGATTTTCCGATTATCGAACGGGCAACTACAATGCCCAGCAAGAGGCACTTCGGCATTGCGTTGGCCAGATTGTCGATCAGATTTTCGACCAGATTGTTTCCGGATGGTAAGGTTGCCGGTTTGGCTTATGGCAGAGGATGCGTCGGGTGATTCAATTTTTTTTCTCTATTTGTAATGGTAAATCCTGCGGCAGGCAGGGAGCATAAAAGGAGGTTATTATGGGATTACACAAGGATGTTGACTATCGGCTTGAACTTGCGCGCGGCTTTTTGAATGAAGCAGAGCAGGATTGCTCCCTCAAGCGCTGGCGGGCCTGTGTTTCCGGCTCCATACTGGTTCTCGAAAATAGCGGTCTTGCCGTGCTGATGCTTTTTGGAGTCTCTCCGCTGACCCACAAGCCTGCCCGGCATTTATCGCAGCTCATGACGGAAGGGACGGTCACCAAAGAGGTTGCTGCATTGATAGAAGAGATTCTGCCGGAGCTCGAAAAATATGACTCTCATGAAAAAATGCTGGCCAAATATGGTAATGAGTCCTCTTACCAGCTTCCCTGGGAGCTTTTTAACGAAGAGGAGGGGCTCACAGCCCTTGAGGCAGCCCGCAAATCGATGCGCCTTAGTTCCGAACTGGCGGAGCTGCTTCAGACGGCTGACTGATCATTCAGGGCACCAGCGCAATCCGGAATGTTTTCCCGGGCGCAATAATGCTTTGCCTGCAGTTACCTTGTTAGCTACCAAAGGGAGGTGCCGGAGTTTCTCTCTTGGCGTATTACCCGCGATATATTGCAGATACTCATTTTAAGCGAATGAATCCTGTGTCACCATTCCGTATGCGGCAAACCCGATTTTTTTTGCTGCTTGTCATTATTCTTGCAGGCCTCTCTTCTCTTTCTCCACAGGCTGCTGCTGTATCGCCGATAGTGCTCGATAAGGCCCTCTCCTGCGACTTGTCGGGGCATCTGGAGTTGCTTGTCGATCCTGCAGGAAAACTTGCCCTGGCCGATATTCTTGCCCCGGCACTCTCCGCTCGTTTCAAGCCCCTTGAAGGAGATCTGAACAGAGGCTACAGCCGTGATGTTGTCTGGTTGCGTTTTACGCTCCTTCGCCGACCGGGATTTCCCGGAAAAGCGTTTTTGCGATTGATCCCCCCTCATTTGGATCGAGTCAATGTCTATGTCCAGAGTGGCGACTCCTCTTTGCAGTCGAGCTCGTTTCATGAAATTATTTTGGGTGACCATCTTCCGGTTGTTCAGCGCCCGGTGAGAAATCTTGATCTGGTGGCTCCCCTCTTTTTGCCTCTTGAGAAACCGTTGCAGGTTTATATGAGGATTCAAACCGGCAGTTCCTTTGAAGTTGCCGGTACTATCCATACTTATGATGATTTGCTGCACGACACTGATGAAGGGATCGTTTTCCAGAGTGCCTATCTTGGTATTGCCCTGATTATTGCTCTTCTGAATCTGATTTTTTACCTGCGACTTGGCGACAGAATTTATCTCTATTTTTCACTTTTTGTTTTTACCCTTTTTGTCAATTATCTGGCAGAGGGAGGTATCCTTACCCTTTTGCTTCCCTACTCGGCTCACCTCTTTGCAGATTACGTTACAGGGATCTCCCTAGGTGCGACGTTGTTATTTTCTTCCCTTTTTTCTATTCGCATTTTTAGGCAGAGGTTTCCTGTGGTTTGCCGTTATCTGCTTTTATCGCCAGTTCTTGCAATATTCTCTATTTTCTCGGTTTCTGTTGCATGGTATGGGGTGATGATTGTTTGTACGGTTATCGGATTTTTGGTTCTGATTGTTATTACGAGCTGGTTGAGTGTTCGCCTCGTCAGAAAAGGTGAGTATGAAGGTCTTTTTTATATAGTGGCATTTGGAATCAGTAATCTTGGCTATTTGGTTGATTCTTTGGCACAGGCCGGATGGATTCATCTGGACTGTTGGAGTAATGGCACCGTTCAGCTCCTCTCTCTTTTTAATATGATCATGATGTTTCTTGTCATGACCAAGCGGCTGCGCTTTGCCGAAAAGCAGGTTGCAATGGCCGCCCTCGATTCCGAAAAGAGGGCGCTCGATCTTGCCAGCGAGATGACTACCGAGCTGCGCGAAAAAAAAACCCAGCTTGAGGAGTTGCTTGCCTCTGAACGTCTGGCCGCTGAGGCTTTGCGCCAGAGCGAGGAGCAGTTCAGGAGTCTGTTTGAAGACCATTCAGCAGTTATGCTGGTTCTTGATCCTGAAACCGGCAATATTGTCGATGCCAATCAGGCTGCTGCAAATTTTTATGGATGGCCGATGGATCAACTTAGCCGGATGTGTATCACGGGTATCAATACGCTCCCTCCTGACATCGTTCTGGCTGAAATGAACAAAATCCGATCATTGAAGCAGAAAGAATTTTTATTTCAGCACAGGCTGGCTGATGGTTCTATTCGTGATGTGGAGGTATTCAGCAACAAGATCGAGGTTGCGGCCAAAGAGCTGATTTACTCCATTATTCATGATGTCACGGAGCGCAAACGTTATGAACAGGTTAACAGGTGCCGGCTTCGTATGCTCCAGATGGCAGGAAGCTCGTCGATAGATGATCTGCTGAGGACGGCACTTGAAGAGGCGGAAAGGCTGACGGAAAGTTCTCTCGGCTTCCTTTTTTTCGTTGCTGACGATCAGGCAACTCTCTCACTGCAGGTCTGCTCAACCTCTGGTATGGAGAAGAGCTGCATCGCAGAAAAAAAAGGGGAAAACACTCCGATTGGCAAAGAAGGGGTATGGTACGATATTATACAGGGGCAGAGGGTTGTGATGCACAATAACGGTGCAACTTTCAGCCATTGCTCCGGGATGCCGGAGGATCATACAGAGGTCAGGCGTGAATTGCTTATTCCCATAATTCGTAATGACCGTGTTGATGCCATCATCGGAGTAGGAAACAAGCCTCATGATTATCATGACAAGGACATTGAATGGGTAGAGAGTCTTGCCAATCAACTCTGGGATATTGTTGCCAAAAAGATTGCCGATGAGACAGCGACAAATCTTCAGGTTCAGCTTCAGCACTCAGCCAAAATGGAGATGATAGGCCAGCTTGCAGCCGGGATAGTTCACGAAATAAAAAATCCACTCAATTTTCTCATGATCAATCAGTATACCTTGAAAGATGATTTTGAGGATCTTGCTGAATTCGTTGGTATTTGCCGCCAGATCATTGAAAAAGTGGATGCACTCCCCGCTCTTGCCGAAGAGATAGCGTTGCTGCGCGAAAAAGAGCAAGCCATTGCTCTTGATGATCTGATCCGTAATATTCCCCAAACTCTGGCAAATTCAAATAATGGCATCGAACGTATAAAAACCATCAGTCAAGGCCTGCAGAACTACTCGTTCAAGAACGTTACGGGTCAATTCTGCCTCTATGATCTCAACAAGGCAATTCATGAAGCCCTTGTCATTGGCAAGAGTGAATACCGCTCCGTTGCCACTATTGTATTACAGCTTGAAAACCTGCCGATGGTTCTTTGCGATCCATCCCAGATTAACCAGGTACTTCTCAATCTCGTTATCAACAGTGCTCACGCCATCCAGTCGCAAAACAGGAGCGCTCTCGGCCAGATAGAGGTTAAAACCTGGGCGACGACCGAGAGTCTCTTTTGTTCTGTTGCAGATGATGGTCCGGGAATTCCTGAAGAGATAAGGGAAAGGATATTCGAGCCCTTTTTCACAACCAAGAAGCTTGGCAAGGGGACAGGTCTCGGGTTAAGCATTTCCCGTGATATCATTGTCAAAAAACATCATGGCACGCTTTCGGTTGCCTCTTTGCCCGGTGGGGGCACAATTTTCACTTTTTCACTTCCTGCAGAAAAGATATTTCCACCAGCATGAATATATTGATACTGGTCAGGCCGGGAATAATCGTTTTTGTACTGGCCAGGATTTCTTTGCATGGATTCATAGATTGCTGTTTTTAAAGTAGTTAATATTAAACCACAAATAACATTGAACGTTGTCGCAGTTAACGGGAGCCCTCGCAGGGAGGGCAATACCTTCCACGCACTGATGGGAGTTGGCAGGAAATTACAGGAGAACAACATTGATTTCGAAATTTTGCACATTGGCAATCAGGTCGTCAGGGGCTGCCTCGCCTGCGGAACATGTGCGAAAAACAGGGATCAAAAGTGCAGCATAACTTCTGACCCGGTGAATGAAGGGATTCAGCAACTGAAAGCGGCTGACGGAATTATTCTTGCATCACCGGTCTACTATGCGGGCATTGCCGGTACCATGAAATGTTTTCTCGACCGGGCCTTCTATGTCGCAGGCTGCAATGGCGGGTTGTTCCGTCAGAAGGTGGCTGCATCGGTCGTAGCCGTTCGCCGTACAGGCGGCTCTTCCACCTTCGACAGCCTGAACCATTATCTGACCTATTCTGAAATGATTCTTGCAACGTCCAACTACTGGAATATAACCCATGGCAGGACTCCCGGTGAAGTATTGTATGATGCCGAAGGTGTCCAGATTATGGATGTACTTGGACAAAATATGGCCTGGCTCCTTGCAATGCGTGAGCAGACAAAAGCACAGTTGCCCGGTCCGGAGCCTGTTTCAAAGATTATGACCAACTTTATCCGCTAATCGAGCAATGCGTTATTGTCCAGAGTCAGCCCATGCAGAACGTTAAAGAAAGAGATGATACTCTCACCGGCAGCGCGCCCTGTGGCTATCTCTGCTGCCGGGTGATTTCTGAAGAGGGACGGCCTGTTGATTTTCTTTATGAGGAGGTCAATTCGGCTTATGAAGAGCTAACAGGCCTGAAAAACGTCGTGGGACGCAGAATGTCGGAGGTGATGCCAGGCAGTGGCGGGTCACATTCCGTTTTTTTTGAGAAGCTGATCGAGGTTGCAGAGAGTGGAACTCCCTGTCGATTTGAGGCGTACCTTGAGGGATTGGGCAAGTGGTACGACTTTTCAGTGTACAAGCCTCAAGATGGCTCTCTCGTTGCACTATTTTATGATATCACCGCGCGCAAAGAGGCCGAAAAAGCTCTCAGGCACAGCGAAGAGCGCTTCAGGACACTCTTTAACAGCCATTCCGCAATCCAGGTTCTGCTTGATCCCGATACCGGGAAGGTGCTTGATGTCAATCAGGAGGCATCAGACTGGTACGGGTGGACGGTTGAGGAACTCAGGCAGATGTACACCAGCGATGTCAATACCCTGCCGCCGGACGCAATCATACAGAGCCTGCAGTCCGTAGGTGAGGGTGAGCAAAATAAATATACAGGATGCCACAGGAGGGCTGACGGCTCCATTCGGGACGTAGAGATTTTTCGTAACAAAATCAGGATTGATGGCCAGGCGGTCATTCATGTCATTATTCAGGACATTACGGATCGCAAGCAGACGGAAAGAGCCTTGCTTGAAAGTGAGGAGCGCTTTCGGAGCCTCTTTGAAGACCACTCGGCCGTCATGATTGTGCTTGATCCTGAAACCGGCAATATTGTTGATGCCAATCAGGCTGCAGCCGATTTTTATGGATGGGGAGTTGACGAACTGAGGAGGATGAACATCTTCAAGATCAACAACAGCTCTTATGACGTTGTTCAGCAGGAGATGGAAAGATGGAAAGAGCTGGAGCAGCGAAGCATGTCATTCCGCCACCGCCGGGCTGATGGATCTATCCGTGACGTGGAGATATACGGCAAAAAAATCACCATCATGGGCAGGTCGCTGGTCTATGATATTGTTCATGATGTCACGCTCCGCAATCGTATAGAAACGGTTTCCCAAATGCGCATTCGCCTGCTTGAAATGGCAAATAGTCATGCAGCGGCGGAACTCATGCAGTTGACTATCGACGAAGTCGAATGGCTTACAGAGAGCTCTATCGGGTTTGGCTTTTTTGTGGGGGAAGATCAAGCCTCCATTACTCATGCGAGTTACTCGACAAATACCCTGAAGCACTGGTGCAAGTTACCGAATAAGGATGCTTGTTTTTCGCTGAAAAACACCGGTGTATGGGCTGATGCCGTGAGGGAACGGAGAGGAATCATTCACAATGATTATCCATTGCTCATGCACTCTAACGGGATGCCGGAGGGTCATGTTGCCTTGAAGCGGGAACTGGTTGTCCCGGTTATTCGCAACCAGAAAATAGTGGCAATCCTTGGGGTTGGCAACAAGCCGGTCGATTATGATGAGGAAGAAATTATCTGGGTAGGCTCCCTTGCCGATCAGGCGTGGGACATTATCGAAAACAAAATCAAGGACGACGAACAGAAAAAATTGCAACTGCAGCTTCAGCACTCCATGAAGATGGAGATGATCGGCCAGCTTGCCGCAGGGATCGCACACGAAATCAACAACCCGCTCAACTTTATCATTCTCAATAAATATAACCTTCAGAATGATTTCGCTGATCTCTGTGAACTTGTTGGTCATTATCGCCGCATAATCGACCAAGTAGAGAAACTTCCGGTTATGAGCGAAGAGGTAGGACTGCTTCGGCAAAAAGAGAGAGAGCTTGCCATTGATGCCCTGCTCACCATCATTCCGGAAACTCTTGAAAAATCTCAAAATGGGGTAGAGCGCATAAAGAGCATCACCCACAGTATGCGGAGTTACTCCTTCAAGAACGCTATGGAGCAGTTAAGCTCACTGAATCTCAATAACCTCATTCATGAAGCTCTGCTCATTGCAAAGAGCGAATACATTCCCATCGCCACGGTTGCCCTGCAGCTCGACGAACTGCCGCAACTCCTTTGCGATCCGACACAAATCAATCAGGTTGTTTTCAATCTGATTATCAACAGCAGCCAGGCCATCCAGTCGCAAAACCGGAGTTCTCCTGGACAGATAGTGATTAAAACATGGGCAACCGCCGATCATATTTATTGCTCTGTAACCGATGATGGCCCGGGAATACCCGGTAAAATAAAGGAGAGGATATTCGAACCCTTCTTTACTACCAAAGAACCGGGCAAAGGTACCGGACTTGGGCTGAATATCTCCTATGACATCATTGTCAATAAACACAAGGGCACCATTTCAGTGGATTCGCCGCCTTCAGGTGGCGTTATGGTTACGTTTTCACTGCCAATACAGCCAC